>WNDP01000108.1 GCA_009912575.1 Acinetobacter bereziniae | reverse complement strand
CAACTGCTTTAGCTAATTTCTCAGCCTCGTCAGCATCCTTTGTTTTAACTAGATTGCGGATACGATCAGCAAAACTAATTTTCTTTTTAGCCATAAAGCTATCTCCAATTTTACAACGTGACCCACAACGCCCTTTAGGAACCAAGGCAATGTGATTTCCAAAAATATTTGTTTGAAACCCTTTCCCAACACTAATTTCAGTATAATCAGCATCGTAACCTAGTGAGATTTCAACCTTTCCAGCCATTACCGCATCAATTGTAGCTTTATCGGTAATAAGTAGATCTGCAACTAAACAATCAGAATCAATATCATCACCACGGCGAACATTATTTGCAGATCCTTTAGATAAATCTTTCCAGTTCTCAGGATTCACCCAATCATCTGGGTGGTCGTCTGTGACTGGCTTACCTTCAAAACTTGCAATCGTACGCGGATCAAAAAGCACATCCTCGCCACGCTCAATAATAATGATCTCGTCTTTATCTGCTGTTACTGGCACCTCACCATCGCCATACATCAGCTTACCTATGCGCGCAATTGGAACATCACGGCAAAGTAAATATCCTTCAGGTGTGGTTTCCCGTGTGCGTCCAATCTGACCAGTCGTGTAAAAGTTTGAGCGATCTACAGTAGCTTTAGGTTTTGGTTTGTTTTTAAACATGGTTTTACCTTTTATAGGCATTAAAAAACCACCAAAAAAGGTGGTTAATAATCATCTGGTATGACTGGTTCACAATAGCACCGGCAATTAGGTAAACAACCTGCATGACCTGTCATTTTGTCTAATGTCGGTGGTTCATCCCAATACACGAACTTTCCATTCATTTGTTCATGACTATATCTCACGTCAAGATCATCACTGGTACGCCAAATATAACCCTCAGATCCTAAATTTTCTGCCCGAGCTTGTGTGAATACACTCTGTGCTCGGCTCACTTCAGTTCGTGCAATAGTATTTGCACGTGACTTGGTCACATGGCCAGTGGCCATAATCAGGCTAGATATTTCACTTGCTCGGCTACCCTCAATCAAGGCGCGTGTAGACAAATCACTTATTCTTTGTGCCGAATCGAGTGGCAAGGATTTAATTAAGCGGATTTGCTCATTAAGTAATTGTTGATACACCGCACCAATATCCGTATTGCGAATTTGATCTTTGACACCTCGCGATAAATCTTGTGCATAGATCATCCAAGTTTTCTCATCCCTTAAAGCAACATCAGTGATGATTCTTCCTGCAGCATTCTTCGCCCAAAAATCTAAGGTATTTGCATATTCATTCAATGCAGAAACTATAAGCGGATGTGTGTGAGGATCATTAACATTAAAGCCCTTTACGATGGTATCTATATAACCCGCAATTTTTCTAAGTTGCTGACTGTACCGAATCTCCATCTTTCTTGCCCGATTGGGTGTCAGTCTGTTGATTTGTTTCTTCATCGTCTAACTCACTTCGTGGCCGTGGCGGATCATCGTCTGCAGCATCTATTTCTTCATCTGTGATATGAGAAAAGATGCCTGTTACTTCTGAAGATTGGCGCAATTCTTTCAAAGCGGTTTTACGGCTGATTAATCCGTTTTCTTCAACAGTAGTAACTGCCTGAGCTACCGTGTTGGCCACATCGGCTTTAACCTTTTCATCGATCTGCCAAAGAGATGCAAAATCAAACTTAAATGAATCAGGTAAGGCTTTGCCTAATTTAGACAAGGACACAACAGCTAGAAGCGTTTGCAACGGCGTACGCATACGACCTTCTTGCTGTTGATTGATGTTATCGTAATAGTTAGATAAGTCACTTTCACCTGTTGCGCTAAAACCTGCGGGGGATTGCCCAAACAAGCGCACCAAAGGGATACCAGTTGCGCCAGCTATTTGTTGTCCAAACTGCATCAACAAATTATCTAAACCAGTAAAACTATATTGATGTGTTTCGAATGTATCTTCGGCATCCATCAAGGTCATGCCTTCATTAGATTGCCACTGCCGAATCTGTTGAATCTGCTTAACTAAAGCATCATAAAGACGACCATCCTTTGCGATTATCTCGCGCAAGCCTTTGACCTTATATGTGCGTAAATGAGCCTTATAGACCAACTGGCCCGCGCCTAAAGTGGCACTATCAAAGATCGTTAAACGATCCTCTAAGCGCTCAATAACTGACTGACCCCATAGGTTTTCTGCAATTGCTTGCCAATATGGGAGTTCTACTCCATCCATGCGTATTACACGCGAGTAATGGATCTTCTGATTACACAAACCCACCGAGTCGGTGATTACATCGTAATACCTAGGCATTCCATAATGAGGTCCATACTCAGTCACAAGATCTTCTAAGCTCGGCACCACCATCCAACGATCTAATACTATTAAACCTTTGAATTGATCTTTAGCTACAGTATTAATATTCAAAGGTGTCGAGACATTTTGACCATCAATCATCATGACAGCAATTGCACCACCATAAAGTCGAGACCACTTAATTGTTTTATTAAGTTTATCCCAGACCTGTAAGCGGTCTAATTCCTGATTGATTTCCTCTACATCTTCTGGAGACTGTAAGCCTCGCATATTGATGCCTTCTCGTGTCATATCATCTGCCACAACATCAACAACTTGACCAACTACCCAAGATGATCGATACATCGATTCAACCAGCAAACGATTACGACTTAAGTAATTTGCGCTGTAAGTTGATTGATCGTGTTGACTTCCAGCGCCCAAGCCAACCCGAGCCGCTAAGTTTTGAAAACTATCCGCAGTAAATTTAAGTAATCCCATATCTTTCTCGAATTAAAGCTTGCCCCAAACACTAAGGAATGAAACTTGCGGATTAAAACAGATCATGACTCCATCAGCCCTGTTGGGTGATGCTGTGCCGTCTGGTTGCTTATTGACTAAGATCTTGCCCACGCCATTTTTTGTATAAGTCGGCTGTGATAATTCAGTGGTAAGTAATGCCAACTCTTTTGGATCTATGTCTTTACTGGATAGAGAAATGATCATATCGGGATCGTATTCACGCCCCTCGAGTGCTCTAAAGGTTTCTTGAAATCTCAAACGTAAAGACCACCACGATTGGGCTTTCAGGTTGGCGAAGAAGTCCTTGTTTAAACGACTTTCTACCATCTGCCCATCTGGATCATGTACCGCGCCTGAACCTCTAAACGGTTGAACATCAACTTCAGGCAATCCCTTTTCGCGCTGTAGCTCATTAATGACGCGCGAATCTCCACGGCATCCAGCCCCTAAACCATCAGCATCATAGAAAAGCGTATCAATTGACTTTTCAATGCTTAAATCCATTGCTCTTTGTGTCGTTCCAAATATGTCATCCCCTTTGCCTGACCAAGATTCGAGATAGTCCATCACAACCCCATGACGGCATACTAAAGAGTTTTTATCCTTGCCTTCATCCGCAACGTCTAAGCCCGCTATTCGGTCACCTGTCGGCTCTATGTTGAGCTTAATATGGGCATCAATCGCAAGCTGAATCCAACTTGAAGGAATCAACACACCTTCTACAGATGCAGAATAGTTAATGTCTACTTCCTGAGCTAAAACAACATCGTCAAGTGTAGCGAGTTGCTTTTCATACCACGGATGTATTTCTTTGCCGTTATATAAAACGGTCCAATTCTTATCAGGATTTTCACGCCACGGCATGGTAAAGACTGAATATCGTCCGCTGAAGCGATCTTGATGAAATCTATCACCAATACCGTTGGGTGTTGATCCTTTGATATGAACGTTTGTATTTTGCGATATTGCTGCATCTACCGCTTCTTGACGCTCTACAAATGCCCATTCATCAAGAAAGTACATTGTGGTACGACCACCACGGCCAATGTTGTCGCCTGCCTCACCCGTGATGGTTGCACCATTATCGGGATTGATGATACGCATGTAATTGTCATGTACTTTTTCAACAAAGCCCTTTGGCTTCATCCAATCAGGCATTTTACTGAACATATCTCGGATTTTATGAAACAGCGTTTTAGGGTCACCCTTTTTATCGACCAATTCCTCCTTACGACTTCCTACACCTCCAGCAAAACCCTCAACAAACAGCCACCGATGCAAGAAAAATCCTAGAACGACATAAGACATTCCCTCATCACGTGATTTTTCAATCAAGCCATGTGTTTGAGTGTTTTCACGTTCAAGCAACCAATCTACAAGTTCAACTTGTTTTGGCCGTAATACAAAAGGAAGATTTGCGGGTAACCCGTATGACATACCACGGGGATCATAAGTCCAGATCCAATGATTAAACCAATGTACTGGATCAGTTCGGCATTTATAAAGTTCAGCCTGTTTGCTTAATTCGTTTTGCTCGATCACAGCCTTGTAGTAATAACGGCGTGTCATTTCCGCTATGACTTCAGGTAATCTTGTATTAATAGTCCAATGCTTTATTAACGGCGCAATCTCTGGCCTGTAATCTTTGCCAAGACTTCAACTGGAATTTTTCTTTTCCTCACCATTCTTGTAATTCCTTCATGCCTTGTATCATGAAAATGAAAGTCGGTTAATCCAATTTTTCTTAGACGATTCCCAAACATATTCTGAAAAGTTGAACTACTGATATTTAGTAGCTTGTCTGATCCGTTATCCGGAATGAGTTTTAAAAGCTCTTTTGCGCTATCCAATAAAGGGACATCTCTTGCATCGCCATTTTTGGTCATTGGTAGATGAATATAGTCCTCAAAAATATCTGATCGTCTAATTGATAGTATTTCGCCCTGCCTCATTGTTGTCTCAATTGCGAATAAAAACACCCACGCAATGAAATGCTCTTGTTTTGTGGGTGTCCTGCCCGATTTGATAATCATGAGCATTGAGTATTAATTCAATCTCTTCTTCACTAATTCGCCTGTTTCTTGCTTTGGGTTGGGATGGTTTGGAGACCAGTGAGAAGGGATTTGTATTAATCAAAAATAATTCTTTTTGAGCATAAGAAAAGATTGCTGAAAATAAAGATATATCTCTTAATACAGAAGCTGGGCTAACTTTTTTTAATCTCGAATTTCGCCAATCAGTAAGCATTTGTGGAGTAATGTCATGAATTGATGTTTCAGCTAGTATTGGGTAGGTTTTGATAAATTGATTAATTGACATTTTGATAAATCTCTTTGATCTAAGAAATTTACCAACCTCATTATAATATTTGGACATTAAGGCAGAAAGAGGATAATGTTGCTTAACATCTTCTTTGAGATGCTGATTTGTTTTTAATTCAAGCAACTTGAGCATTGCCCACTGCTCACATTCTTTTTCAGTATCTCTAGTTGCGCTTATTCTTTTACCATTAAACATAAGCTCAATTCGATAAGATTCACCACGTTTTCTAGGTTTTGGAAGTTTCATTTTTGGCGTAAACTTGGCGTAATTGGTTGGACATTTTAACGTAAAATATAACCAAAACACTAAAAATATCCAAAAATAACAAGCCAAGATGAGTGATTAAAATAACATTATTTTTATTTAATTTATATAAGATAATGATTTTAATTAATATTTATAAATACTTATGGTTAATTGCATTTTATTTAAGTGCACTTGAAACAGGAGCTTTTTTATATTCGTCATATAATTAAATTACATCTGTTTAAATTATAAGTTACACAGTTTCCTGAATTATGGAGTCACGTTATGTTGCATTCACATCATCTAGAACAACACTTTATACAACGTACAGGTTGGTTAAGAGCTTCTGTTTTAGGTGCCAATGACGGGATTATTTCTGTGACCAGTTTAGTAATGGGCATGGCAGCAAGTGGTGCATCGAGTCACACACTACTCATCACCTGTATTGCGGGTTTAATTTCAGGTGCAACCTCTATGGCTGCAGGTGAATATATTTCAGTCAAATCACAATCTGATATTGAAGCAGCTGATCTAAAAATTGAAGCACGTGAATTAGAAAAAAACCCACATCTAGAACTTAAAGAATTAACCCAAATATATATACATCGTGGTTTAGACCCAGAGCTAGCACACCAAGTTGCAATTCAATTGACTGAAAAAGACGCTCTAGAAGCACATGCACGTGACGAAATTGGGATCAATGAGATGACTGCTGCAAAACCGATCCAAGCTGCGGGATCTTCAGCACTGTCTTTCTCTATCGGTGCGCTATTGCCCACGCTCTCAATTCTCTTTAGCCCAGAACAGTATTTAGAAAAAGTTGTTTTGGTGGTGGGTATTTTATCTTTAGTCACTCTAGGTGCTTTGTCGAGCTATTTCGCAGGTACATCAATGCTTAAAGGCAGTTTACGTGTTGCAATTTGGGGAATTATCGCGATGGCGTTCTCGAGTTGGATTGGTTCGCTTTTTCATGTCAGCCCTGTTTAATATGAATATATATACAGTCCTCACTTAAACATGTATTTCAATTATATTTTTAAAATAAATACCGAACATAATTTGCTTATTGTTCAGAGCTTGGGCAAAGTAAATTAAAACCTGAGGAGCTAAAAATGTCATTATTAGAACAGTTAGGAATAAAAATTCCAATATTGCTTGCACCTATGGCAGGTGTTTCTACACCACTATTGGCCGCCGAAGTATCCAATCAAGGTGCTTTGGGTGCTTTAGGACTTGGGGCAAATACTGTTGAAGCAGCACGTCAGCAGATTCAAGAAACGCAAAACTTAACACCGCACCCTTTTCAGCTCAACTTTTTTTGTCATGAATCATCCAGCACAGACATTCATGCTAATGCACTTTGGACACAACATTTAACTTCTGAATTTGAAAAATTCGGTGCTGTTCCGCCCACTGAATTAAAATGTATTTACCCAAGCTTTAAAGACAATGATGACTTTTTAGATCTATGCTTAGAAACACAACCCAAAGCTGTCAGTTTTCACTTTGGTATCCCTCATGAATACCAAATCAAGAAATTACAAGATGCGGGTATTATAACAATAGTTTCAGCAACCAACCTGACTGAGGCTCTGGCAATTGAAGCAGCTGGAATAGACATTATTGTTGCACAAGGTATTGAAGCAGGTGGGCATCGCGGTATTTTTAATGCAGACATTGACGGTGCAATAAAAACATCAGATCTGGTCAAGTTAATCAAAAAACACTGTTCACGACCTGTCGTTGCCGCAGGCGGTATTATGAATGGTCTACAGGCGAAAACTATGCTTAATTTCGGTGCAGATGTAGTACAAATGGGAACTGCTTTTGTACAGTGTAGATCATCAAATGCCAATGCTGCCTACCGTAAAGCGCTGTTTACTCACCCATTAACCCAAATCACCTCAAGTATCTCTGGTCGACCAGCTCGTGGCATCATCAACCATTGGCAAACTCGAATTGACCAACCAGACCGTCCAAATGTAGCCGCTTATCCCTATGCCTATGATTTGGCTAAACAACTCAATGCAATCGCAGTGCAAAATGGTGATGTTGGTTATGGTGCATTCTGGGCAGGTAGTAATGTGGCACAGATCAGGGAACTAGAAGCCCAAGATTTACTCAACCAATTGATTGTTGAAATGAACCACGCTTGATTTAAACGCAATTACAGAAGCGACTCTGGGTCGCTTCTGGAGTTTATTCTGGACAATCTTGTAAATTTTCTTCAACCAACATATACACCCAATCAAGCTCAGGGCACTGATAGCCCAATATTGTCAATGCAGCAGTCACTTGTCCTCGATGATGTGTAGCATGATTAAAAACATGAATTAGCGTATCTGCATAGGGCAAGCTTTGCGCTTCTCCGTTCGATCTAAAGTAGTTTAAATTCCCTGTTAAGCGTGTTTCATCTAAATCATCAATAAAGCTCATCCAATTTTGGCTTTTGTCATTTAATTCATTTAAAAGCTGAGTTTTATCTTGATGAATGACGGTGCTTAGTGCTATAGTCGGAGAGTGGTTATTTTTAAAACGTGAATACCAGAGATAATGTTCGCCCAACAGTAAATGGTTAAGCGTTCCTGAAATACTCTTAAAATACAGTCCAATATCTTGATTAAAATCTGCATCAGATACGGCTTTTAAACATTCACAAAGACGTTGTGTCGCCCAAATATTATATTGAGCAAAACGTCTTAAATCATCCTTATCCATTTACTCAACGACCTGTGCATAGCCTGTATAGTGATCAACTTAATCAGCTTGATAAAAATTCTATTTTGAATAAAATGACAACAAAATCAAGATAAATTGCTTTTATCATGATCAATCATTTTTTTTGCCAATCGGTCAATCATTTTCCACTTGTTTAGATAAGTTTTCTTTTTTTACTTATTCAAAAATACAAGTGAGATTTATCATGTCTGTGAATCACGAAATCCGTGCCGTATATGACCGTGACAGCATTACGGTTTATCAAGCCTATAACCAACATATTGCACAATTAGCCGTCCAACATCAAAAGTTTGTCTCCCCTTTCTCTTTTCAAAGAATGACATGGATCAAACCCTCTTTTTTATGGTTGATGGGGCGTAGTCATTGGGCGAGCAAACCCAATCAAACGCATATTTTAGCAATCTGTATACAGCGTGATTTTTGGGAATATTTATTGCAACTTAGTGTTCATACTGACCCAACACTTGCAACTCATCAAAATGGTGAACAATGGTATGAATCATTTGAAAATGCCAAGGTTCACATTCAATGGGATCCTGAACGTAATTTAAAAGGCAGCAAACTGGAACAACGTAGTATCCAAATCGGGATCAGTCGTTTCTTAATCCAAGCATTCAATGACCAAGCCATTCTTTCGATCCGAGATATTTCACCGATGGTTCATAATATTGCACAATTGAGACGCTTAGGCCAGTATAAACATGCTCAAAAGTTACTTCCAAAAGCGCGGATTTATCCTTTAAATGATCAGCTAAAACAGCATTTGCGAATTTCTTAAATGAATATTTTAGTTTTAATTCTGAGGTTTAATTGTTGTTGGATCTTAAACCAATAGAGTTTAAATAACTCAACTTAGAAATAATCTAGCTATCTACAAATAACACAGCCTCCATTTGGAGGCTGTGTTATTTTAATCAAAAAAGAAACGGAAAGTATTTCCCTGATAATCAACTAGGTTTATAAGGCAATTAAGCCGCATCTTTCTGCTTTGGGTGAACCATATTTTGCACAGCAAGCACAGAAGCTAAAACCTCATCAGAAAGCAACTGTTCTGCTCGAATCAACTCTAAAATACTCGCTCCTGTTTCGTTGGCTTGTTTAGCAATACGCGTTGTCGTTTCATAACCTAAGTAAGGATTCAACACCGTAATAATGCCAATCGAGTTATCTACCAAAGCTTGGCAATGTTCTGCATTTGCACGGATATTTTGGATACATTTCTGTTCAAACATACGCATTGCTCTGCCTAACAAATCAATTGATTCAAACAATTTGAAAGCAATCAAAGGTTCCATTGCATTAAGCTGTAATTGACCTGCTTCAGCAGCGAGTGTAATGGCCAAATCATTTGCCATAATTTGATAACAAGCAAGATTCATTGCTTCTGGTATTACGGGATTCACTTTACCTGGCATAATTGAACTGCCTGGTTGACGTGGCTCTAAATGAATTTCATTTAAACCAGCACGAGGACCACTCGACAACAAACGCAAATCATTTGAGATTTTTGAAAGTTTCGTTGCAGTACGCTTTAATAAGCTCGATAACAGAACAAAATCGCCCATATCCGAAGTCGCTTCAATTAAATCAGGCGCACTTGAAATGGTTTTATTGGTAATTTTAGATAAAGCTTGAATAGCAAGAATACGGTACTCAACTTCAGTATTAATACCAGTACCAATCGCAGTTCCGCCAAGATTCACCACACTTAAAGCTTCTGGCATGATTTGATTGATTTTTTTCAAATCGTTTTGCAAAGTATGCGCAAATGCTGCAAATTCTTGACCTAAAGTCATCGGTACTGCATCTTGTAACTGAGTACGCCCCATTTTTAAAATATGAGAAAACTCATTTGATTTATTTTCAAAGCATTGAATTAAACTTAGGAACGGCAGATTCAGTTGGTCTAAAGCAAATAATAAACCGATTTTTATTGCACTAGGGTAAACATCATTGGTTGATTGAGACATATTTACATCATTATTTGGATGCAAATATTTGTATTCCCCTTTTGCATGCCCTAAATACTCTAATCCAATGTTTGCTACCACTTCATTGATATTCATATTGGTTGATGTACCAGCACCGCCTTGAATCATATCAATCGGAAACTGTTCATGATACAAATCATTATTCAGTTGCTGGCAAGCATGTTGAATTGCATTATATTTATTTTCTTCGAGCTTATTGAGTTTGAAATTGGCATCGGCACATGCAGCCTTAACCATTGCAAGTGCTTTAATAAAAACAGGAAAATGACTTAATTTAGTTGAGCTTAAGTTAAAGTTTTCTAATGCTCTTAGGGTTTGTACGCCATAATAACAATGAAATGGTACTTCTTTAAGTCCTAATAGATCCTTTTCAACTCGCGTTTTAATTTCAATGTTCATCTGCAATACAGCTCAATAAAAGAATAAATTTATCTTAGGAAATGCATTGAAAATTGGCTAATGTAAAAAAATATTTATGTATGCATTTTTTGCATATCACTTGTTATAATGCTTAGAGTGCGATGAAGAACGGCTAATCAATATGACCCTAGAAATTCGATGGATAGAAGATCTTTTGGCTTTAGATCAAGAAAAATCAATCTCTAAAGCTGCTGCGCTACGTCATGTTACCCAATCTGCTTTCACACGCAGAATACAGAATATTGAAGAATCGCTTGGCTTTCAGATTTTAAAACGCTATAGCAAAAGTATTGATTTTACGGATGCAGGGCAAGTTTTACTCTCAACCTCTAAAAACATCAAAAATCAAATGAATACCACTATCAACTATTTAGAAAAAAATATTAAAGACAATGAGTTATCTATTAAATTTGCAGTATCCCACTCACTCATTACTCAGTTTTTCCCTAAATTTATTCAAAAGCTATACACCAATTATGATGATTTAAAACTAGAAATTATTGCCTCCAATTTACAGCAAGGGCTTTATTTATTGAAGGAAGGTTCTTGTGACTTTTTAATTTGTTATTGTGATCAAATCACTTTACAACAACTAGACCCGAGTATTTTTAAATATCATAAAATCGTCAAAATGGAAGTATTACCTGTCACAGCAACAATCAATCACCAACCCAAATATTCATTTAGCCAAAACTTCCCTCTTTTGGCATACAGCAAAAAAGCCTATTTGGGGAAATGTGTTGATAAAGTGATCGAAGGAAAATTAAATTACCGTACCTTGTATGAAACAGATAATGCCAGTGATTTAAAAGCCTTGGCTTTACAAGGCTTAGGTGTCGCATGGCTGCCAAGATTGTTGATAGAAGAAGAGTTAAATGACAATAAATTAAAAATATTAGAGGGTTATAGCTTCTTTCAGGATGTTTATATCGTTCGTAGCCATTTAATTTACTCTGAAAAAGTAAATTTTGTTTGGAATGCCTTGGTATTGAATTAAGGCTTTCATTGCAAAGCCGTTAATTTATACATCCAATAAATTAACGGACTCCACTTGTACATCACTCATCAAATTACCTTGATCCAACAAGTGGTCAAAATACTGTTCTACAACTTTGGCTTGCTCAAGCGTACTTTCCACCTTATACATATTTTGACGAAACTCATTGCTTGAATGTAAGCCTTTGGTGTACCAAGCAATATGTTTTCGTGCAATACGACAACCTGAATACTCCCCATAAAACTGATAAAGCTCTGGCAAGTGACCAAGTAAAACATCTTTCACTTCTTGGATATTTGGAGCAGCTAAATGTTCTGACGTTTTTAAATAGTGGGCAATTTCCCGAAAAATCCAAGGTCGTCCTTGTGCCGCCCGACCAATCATCACCGCATCCGCACCAGTATAATTCAACACATATTTGGCTTTTTCAGGGCTATCAATATCACCATTGGCAATCACAGGGATCGAAATCGACTGTTTGACTTCTTTGATCAAACGATACCGTGCGGTATTTAAATACATATCTTCACGAGTACGACCATGTAAAGCTAAAGCAGCTATCCCCGCCTCTTCAGCACGTTTCGCCACACGAAGGATATTTTCTTGACCATTTAAATACCCCAAACGGGTTTTTAAAGTAACGGGAACATCCACAGCATTGACCACTGCATCTAAAATTCGGGCAACTAAATCTTCATCTTGTAATAGTGCTGAGCCTGCTAATTTATTACAGACTTTTTTTACAGGGCAGCCCATATTGATATCGACAATCTGAGCACCATTTGAAACTTGGTAACGTGCAGCTTCAGCCAATTGTTCTGGTTCAGAACCTGCAATTTGGGCTGAAATAGGCGCTAATTCTCCATCAAAATTTGCACGATATAAACTTTTTTTGGTCATTCTCAAAGTCTGGTCAGATGTCATCATTTCGCTGACCGCATGCCCTGCACCAAAGTACTTGCATAGTGTTCTAAACGGACGATCAGTCACGCCTGCCATAGGGGCAACAATTAAATTATTTGACAGTTGATAGGGACCGATATACATATATATTCATACATTTTTAGACCTTCATAGTATACTGCATCTGCCATAGTGGCTCATCATTTTCTGGGTATGTTTTCTGCGATATGAAAAAATTAGTTCGACATCACGCTTTTATTAAATCTTTCAGCGTGTTAGCTCTTTCTTTAAGTCTAGTTGCTTGTGGTAAAGGTTCATGGTTTGCCAATGAAGATGATGAGCAGTTAAAACAGGAACAAATTAAGGAAGCTGATTCCAAATCGTGTCAGCCAACGTGATTCTTGGGCAAAAGATATTTTTGATATTTCAAACGAATTAAAGATTCCGACCAACAAAGAAAATGTCTGTACGATCATTGCTGTGGTCGATCAAGAGTCGAACTTTGTTGCCAACCCTGTAGTTCCAGGTTTAGGTGATAAAGCAGTCAAAGAAGTCACCACTCGACTGAACGAAAAATTTGAAGATAAATTAGGTTCAACGATTGGTGGTACAGTCGCATCTTACTTTGAAAATGTTTTAAAAAATCAGCCATCACCTGATGATAATTATTTAAAACAAATGAGTCGTGTGCGTACAGAAAAAGATTTGGATGTGTTATATCGTGAAATATTTGACTATATGGCAAAACATTATCATGTCAGTGCCCTGACTGGTGCTGCCAAGTTCGTAGGTCAAGATATTGCCGAAAAAATGAATCCAATCACGACACTTGGGTCGATGCAAGTACATATCAATTATGCCAAAGCGCACAAGCGTAGTAGCATGAATGTTAATGAGTTACGTGACGATCTCTATACAGAATTTGGTGGTTTGTATTACGGGATTCACCGCTTGATGATGTACCCTGCAAACTATGACAAACCAATCTATCGTTTTGCAGACTACAACTCAGGAATGTACTCTAGTCGTAATGCTGCCTTTCAAAAAATGATTGATAAGCTAACCAAAGCTGACTTGGCACTGGATGGTGATCTCTTATCTTATGATAAAAATGGTGATCCTCGCCCTGCCATCACAGATACAGAAAAAGCACTGACTGCGTTATTTTCTCAAAATAATATTCTAGTGACGCCAAGGCAACTCCGTAGTGACCTTAAGCAAGAGAAAGAACAAGATTTTGAAAAGACCCAAACCTATATTGCCGTGACTAAACTTTATAAAAATCAAACAGGCAAAGAACCAATGTATGCCATAATGCCTGAAGTAATTATTTCTGGACCAAAATTAAGTCGTGACTACAACACAAATTGGTATGCGAGCCGCGTAAACGGACGATATGAAACATGTATGCACCGAGCAAAACGTATAAAAATTTAGCTTTATTTGATTTTGATGGAACCCTGTGTAAAAAAGACAGTTTTACAGGGTTCATTTTCTATGCTCTATCCAAAAGACATATTGTCAAACAAGGCATCAAAATCTTGCCGTGGATTCAAGCCTATTATTTAAATATCTATCCAGCTCATGCGATGCGTATAAAGTTGTTTAACGCGATGTTTAAACATGCCGATGCCAATGAGATTTTAGATATTGCCGATGAATACGCTTATCGTCTCATGGGACAATTAGATCCCACCCTATATCAACAACTACTCAAACACCAAAACAATGGTGATGATGTCGTTTTAGTCTCTGCATCTGTAGACATTTATTTAGAGATTATTTGTCAATTATTAAAAATTGATTTGATCTGCACAGAAACTGAAATCCTTGATGGAAAGTTTACAGGCAATTATGCGACAGCAGATTGTAGTCGTGAACAAAAACGTTTGAGAGTTTTAGAGAAATATGATTTAGCGCATTATCAAAAGGTCTTCGCTTATGGAAATAGTGAAGAGGATCTCGACATGCTCAATTTAGCTGATTTTAAATATATGGTTGGTAAAGATCAGTTGCTCCCAAGCATTGAAGATGAAAAGAAATTAGCTTGAAATCTAATAATTTAAATGTGAGTTCATTATGTCTTATATTTATGTCATTACCCCTTTGACGCACTTCTATCGTTACATTCGGCCTGAATTAGAAAAATATAACATTGAAATGATGATGGAATACTTTGATTCCAATCAGCAAATTCAAATCAAAGCGATCACAACTAAAAATCTACAAACCCAACTTTTGGAGTATGATCATCGAAATCTGGGATTCTATTTTTTAGATAAAGCTCAAAAAATCAACAAACACCAAATCTATGATGATGAGTATTGTATTTACGCTATTGAAGGACGAGGTGGAAGAGAAACTGAGAAGGCTTTAGAAAAAATAACCTTAAGAGTAATTTCAAAAACACCTGATAAAAATATAAAACGCTTTTTTAATGCGATTAAACGCAAATTAAATCTAGATGAGAATTTTGCCCAAGGCATACAAGGTGGTTCTCGCTTACACCAACAGCATTATTATTTAAAATCTTATGTAGGTGAAAAAGTATTTAAATCAGATTTTTATAATGATAAAGCCCCAGCATTAATACCCAAATAAAAAATCAAATTTTAGAAGGGATTAAACCTAACCAAAAGAGAAAAGAAGACCAAGTGCAAAAAATTATCTAGGGCGTGTTGACACTTTTAGATGGCTTTGTTGCATAAAGGATTTAAAGGCAAAGTTCTCCTAGGCGCCTCAAATTTAAGTGACAACTTGAGTATGAGGTCGGCCTAATTCTGTAAATTTATTTAAAATAGCTATACGGGCATGTACCTCATTGACTTGGCTTTGAAAGTTCCTAGCACTGAGTTTATCGCCTAATAATTTGATGCAATGCATCTTAGTTTCGACCAAACTTCGGTGATGATAGCCTGACCATTTTTTCCATAG
>WNDP01000107.1 GCA_009912575.1 Acinetobacter bereziniae | reverse complement strand
AAGTCACCAACCAGAACGGTAAGAACTCAAAGTAATCATCTGTTTTTATCAATTTGCAGTGTATTGAAACTTGAACAATTAAAGCTTACTCATCAAATGAATCATTTTGCTTTGAAAGCGAAGCTTTATCTAAAATCGTTGAAAGCAGCCTATTCTGAAATTTCCTTTTTTAAAAAGGCTAGTGCGTAACATCAGTTATTAATATTATTAGATGATATTGCGGCAGTGCTTGATGATGTTGCGGTCATGAGTAAGATGGCGGCAAAAAAAACAGCAGGCGTTTTAGGTGATGACTTAGCACTCAATGCACAACAAGTCAGTGGTGTTCGAGCTGAACGTGAACTTCCTGTGGTGTGGTGTGGGGTGTTGCGAAAGGTTCGTTTATCAATAAACTTATTTTGGTGCCATTGGCATTATTGATTAGTGTGGTTGCGCCTTGGCTGATTAATCCTTTATTAATGATTGGTGGTTTGTTTCTATGTTATGAAGGTGTAGAAAAAGTACTACACAGTTTGAAGCATAAAAAAGCCTCAACTGAAGAAGGTGCTCAACAAGAGCTTGAGCAGATTGAAACTGATTTAGCAACTTTTGAGAAAGAGAAAATTAAAGGTGCAATACGCACTGACTTTATTCTTTCTGCTGAAATTGTGGTGATTTCTTTAGGTACGGTTGCAACAGCTGCTTTTGGTACAAAAGTGATGGTGCTGTCCGTGATTGCCGTGATTATGACTGTAGGGGTCTATGGCTTTGTTGCGATGATTGTCAAAATTGATGATTTAGGTTTGTATTTAACACAACAAGCATCCAATCTTAAACAAAGTATTGGTCGCGGTTTATTGACATTCGCACCGAAGTTAATGAAAACATTAACCATCGTAGGGACAATCGCAATGTTTCTTGTTGGTGGTGGGATTATCAATCATGCAGTATCTTCATTGCATCACTTAACAGAGGAAGCAGTGGATCATATTGAACACATTCCAACCGTGGGAAATATCATTGGTGCACTCACACCGACACTGATTAATCTGGTCATTGGTATTGTTGCTGGTTTGGCTGTGGTATTGGTGGTTGGACTGGTTCAAAAATTACGTGGGAAATCAACAACTGCATAATTTGAAAAATCATTTTTAACTGATTCCAATTAAAAAATAAAAGGACAGATCTATGCGTTGGAAAGGACGTAGAGAAAGCGATAACGTCGAAGATCGCCGTGGTGGCGGTGGCGTAAAAGCGGGTGGTATTAGCATTCTTGGATTGGTTGTTGCTTTTATTGCTTGGAAATTCTTTGGTGTTGATCCGCAGCAAGCCTATCAAGCAACTAAACAGGTGACATCATCTGGTGCAACTCAAAATACTGCACCAAGCAATATGACGCCTGAACAGCAAGAAACAGCTTCTTTTGCTAAAACAGTCTTAGCAGATACGGAAGATACTTGGAAACAAGTGTTTATTCAACAAGGTGCCCAATATACACCACCAAAACTGGTAATGTTCAGTGGTGCTGTACAATCAGGTTGTGGAACAGCTGAGTCTGCAATGGGACCCTTTTATTGTCCAGCAGACCAAAAAGTTTATATCGACACGCAATTCTTCAAAGATATGCGTCAACAAATGGGTATTTCAGGTGAAAAAAATCAATCTGAGTTATCTGCAAAAGATGAAGCTGGTGATTTTGCTCAGGCTTATGTGATTGCACATGAAGTTGGTCATCATATCCAAAATTTATTGGGTGTTTCTTCTCAAGTTCAGCAAGCTCGTCAGCGTGCCAACCAAGCACAAGGGAATCAACTTTCAGTGCGCTTAGAGCTACAGGCAGATTGCTTGGCTGGGGTATGGGCGAATCGTACACAACAGCGTACGCAGTTCCTTGAGCAAGGCGATATAGAAGAGGCCATGGATGCCGCAGAGAAAATTGGTGATGACTATTTGCAGAAAAAAGCACGTGGTTATGCTGTTCCAGATAGCTTTACACATGGTACCAGTCAACAACGTATGCAGTGGTTCAATACAGGGATGAAATCAGGCGATATCAACAGTTGTGATACTTTTAAATAAGTTATTTAAGTTCAACTGTTTAAAAAGAGCACAGGACGTGCTCTTTTTTCTGAATTGGTTTTTCTCAGCTGATTTTTTTATGTTAAAAAATATAACGAAAAAAGTCAGACTGCACTTTTTTTTGTAAAATTATATTGATTGTTAAATGGTCTTTTATTCTATATTTAATAAAGAAATGATTGAGTGTTTGATGTGCATTTAAATTAAAAATCGAAAATAGGGTTCGAATGGGTAATTATTTCTTTCTTCAAGTTTTTACAGTTGTTTTTGCGCTTTCTATTGCAACGACCATTTTTAATAAGCGCATACTCGGTTTTCCTCAAGCGATTGGTGTGCCACTCGTCTCTGCGATTTTCGTCTTTATCTTGCAATGGGGCGCCAGTTTGCTCAATGGCAACCAATTTATTTCGATTAATATTCATAATATCGAAGAGGCAGTGCGCCATGTCGATTTTTATGATTTTTTAGTCAATGGTGTGATTTGTTTTATTCTGACATCATCTGCGCTGAAATTTAAAGTTTCTGATTTGAAAGTGTATTGGAAGCCGATCAGTATTTTGGCCACGATTGCCTTGTTATTATGCGCAGTATTTTTTGCAGGATTGGTGTTTGGATTCCAGTTCTTGATTGGCAATCCTGTGCCGATTTTGGTGCTGTTATTACTTGGTTCAGCACTCGGTGCAACGGATCCAATTGGGATCAAAGGCGTACTGAGTTCAGTACGTGCACCACATCACTTGATGGTCAAATTAGAAGGTGAATCCTTATTTAATGACGCAATGTGTATTGCGGTGTTTATGACCTTATTGAATGTACTTGAAGGTGAACACTTCAGCCTGATTGCAACTTTACAAACCCTATTATATGAAATTGTTGTGGCTGTGATCATTGGTTGGGCATTCGGTTTAGGGATTTTACGTTTATTACGTGGTAAACATGAGATGGAATCTCTCATTTTAACCACTGCATTGTTGGCATGTGGTTCGTATCTTGTCGCATTGTTTGCGCATGCATCTGCACCGATTGCTTGTGTTATTGGTGGTTTGATTGTCGGGAATAAATGGAAAGAAATTCTACAAGACCGTGAAATTCGTGAGGTCAATCATTTCTGGCATACGGTTGAAGGGATTATTAATTCATTCTTATTCACTTTGATTGGTTTGGAAATCTTTATTTTGGATCTCAGCACCAGTCTTATTTTAGGTGGTATTTTTGCATTCTTTGCCTTACATCTTTCTCGTTTTGCGGCAAATTTCCTTGCCTTTGCATTTTTTCCATCATTTCGAAAAAAGAGCTACAACGGTAGTCTTGCCATTTTGTCATGGGGTGGGGTTCGTGGAGGAATTTCGTTGGCATTGATTCTTGCTGTGGCAAACGTACCAGAATTACGTGATTACAGCAGTATTTTGATTGGTTATACCTTTATCAGTGTATTACTGTCTGGTGTTGTCTGTGGTTTAGGTTTACCTGCGGTAATGAATGCTTTTTATTACAACCCAAATGAACAAACTGAAGGCTTCAAAGGTTGGTATCAACGCATGTGCAATAAAATGAATCGTAAAGGATTTAAATATATTGTGGGTGAAGATGCTGAAGGACATGAAACGATTACGATTTATAATCCAGAAGCATTGGTTGATAAAAAATCTGATGATGGCGTTGCAACCGTTCATCACCCAGAAAAGGCTCAAGAAGTGAAGCGTTTGGAGAATCCAGCAAACTTCTAACTCAAAAGTTTCTCATTCAAACACTGATCATTAGCTGTGATGTAAACTTAAAAAATACCCTTCAATGAGAAGGGTATTTTTTAACTCAAATCCATAATAAATTAATGCTTATTTGGCATGCTTTGTTAAAAAATCCAAATACGGTTTAATCAATAATTGCTCTTGTTCTAAAAGCGGTAAATGTCCAACCCCTTTTAGAATAACGGGTTCTTGAGCATTTTTTAATAAACCCTTCAATTCAGCAGCGGCTTCAACATTGATGATCTGATCTTTATCACCCCAAGCAATTAATACGGGTTGGTCAATCGAACGTGCTGCAATCGCAAAGGAGTCAGGGGTAAACAATTTAGACATGACAATCAATTGTTCAACCAATTTTGTTGTGTTGGCAGATTGACTGATCATCAGTTTTTCTTGAGAGTCTTTTAATTCTTTTGGAATAAATGGTGGAAGGCTGGTCGCGATCTTCATTAAGCGATCAAAGTCGCCAGGTTTACTGACGATCATATTACGTAACGTGGTTGGATCTTTAAGATAAGGAGTATTGGCAGATTTAAATACACCTGCACTGTCAATTAAGAATAATGACTTGGTATCGACAGGATACTGAGCAGCATATAGTAATGAAATCGAACCGCCCATTGAATGACCTGCAATATTCAAACCATTCTCAACTTTTATTGCTTCTGCAAAACGACGTAATTTTTCAGTGAGATTGGGTAGGGAATAATCAAAATCATTTGGAACTTTACTGTCACCTTGACCAGGTAAATCTGGAATAATGACATGATAATAAGGGGTTAAATAACGCGCCACACGATTCCAGTTGTCTCGGCTGCCTGCAAGTCCGTGCACCAGCATGACGGTTGGTTTTCCTGCTGCACCACCTGCGCTGTAAGCCCAGTCAATATCGCCAACCTTAACTCGTTTGGTTTCCATTCCAGCCCAAGCACGCTCTTGTTGTAGAACACTTTGTATATCAATACTCGGTGCTGCATAGGTCATACTGGATAAACCAAGCGTTGTCGCTGTACCTATCGCCAAAGCGGTTGATAAAACCAGTCGATTAAAGATTCCTTTCATTATTGCATACTCTTGTTGTTGTATTTAAGGTAGGATTCAAGATTAGAATATGTGCTATCAAATTACATTTGCCTAAAATGTTTGAAGCTTATTTTCTAAGTCAATTTCATTGAGCTGTTTTGATTATTTTCAATCTTTTAAATGTTAAGGTCTAATGCAAAATCATGAACTGGCGCAGATGATTTTAAATGTCATTGTGCAAATACCCAAAGGTAAAGTCGCAAGTTATGGTCAAGTTGCAAAGTTTGCTGGCCTACCAAAACATGCTCGGCTTGTTGGACGTGTACTTGGGCAACTTCCAGAAGATCATGATATTCCATGGTATCGTGTCGTCAATTCACAAGGCCGTATCAGCCTAAATAAATTGGATGAGCATGGCATGTGCATACAGACTGCAAAATTACGTGAAGAAGATGTAGTCGTTGTTGACGGCAAAATTAATTTAAAGAAATATCAATGGACACCTTAAATAAAAACCTCACTAAAGATTGATAGTGAGGTTTTTATTGATCAAGTCATTTTATTTGATGACTAAAACAGGAATTTGTAATTCAGTTAACAAATTTTGTGCAACACTGCCCATAATGATTTTTTTCAACCCTGTACGGCCATGTGAGCTGAGGATGACCAAATCAGTTTTTAAATCATGCACTGCTTGATTTAATGTATGCGCAATATTTTCACCTTCAAGTAAGCGAGTTTCTACGTGCACACCCTCCGCAGCAAATTGCTCTTTTGCATCGTTGATATTGGCTTGAATAAATTCACGAGCACGTTCAAGCAACATATTGCTTTGACCATTTGCTAAATATTCTGAAGCAATATAAGGATCTAAAGTCATAACTTGTACAACCGTGATTTTACTATTGAACGCTTTTGCAAATTCAACAGCATGTTTAACAACGGATAAAGATGTTTCTGAGCCATCTACAGGAACGAGAATGTTTTGATAAGCCATGACTATTTTCCTTATTTTAACAAAAAGCTGAATTGAATATTTATACGCATCACCAGTCTATAGCATGATCATAACGCGAATATGAAATGTATAAAACCCAGTAAAAGCATAGGGATAATTAATATAAATATCATAAATTTAAATCAATGCATTAGCATAAAATGACATTACTTCGATTGAGAGATATCGTGGTAAGGCAAAGCTCTATGTTTCTGCAAAACATTATTGAAATTCATTAAAAAGTCAGCATGTTATTCACGGTGTTAGTGATCAAAATTTATTTTTAGACTCACCTTAAAATAACTCCGAATGGTGGGCAAGATTAAATCAAAGAATCAAAGAATCCTGAATCCGAAACATGCTTTAGCGTAGAGCTACATTGAGATAGATTTGATTGTATTTAATTCAGATTGTAAAGGTGTATCAAATTCACATTGGTTGAGTCAGCTTTTTATTTTTCTTAAATGCTCTGTGTATGCTTCTTGATAAGAATTCAATCCTTATCGTATGTCTTAGTGCAAGTGATTTAAATGTGTTTGATTATATCAAACATACAGGAAGATTTTAATTGGGAAGCTTTTAAACCTGAATCATCAAAAATTATAGAAAAGTCGCATAACATTATGATGTATTTTCAGCAAAAATAGTGATTATTTGTTTTTATAAACAACCAACATAATTACACAATACATAATTTAATTATGTATTGCATAATATGTGAAATTCTTATAGGATAAATTTAGAGTAAAAGTTCACTGTCATAAAGCTGTGATTTTAGGCTTAAGACAAGCTGAATGAGGGAATGGAAAGAAAGGACTTTAATGGTATTTTGATCAGATAATCAAAACATCAATGTTCTTTTCTCAGCATTAAAAAACGGATGAATTTATCTAAATAAGGGAAACTAGATGGATATTTTAGATAACCCATTAGAATTATGTGGTTTTACTTTTATTGAGTTTGTATCGACCGAAAATGGATTAGACCAAATTTTTGAAACCATTGGTTTTACCAAAGTCGCAAAACATAAATCTAAGAAAGTGTATTTGTGGCGACAGGGTAATATCAATATTATTCTGAATTATCAACCAGAGTCCTATGCTTCTTTCTTTTTTAAAGAACATGGCCCTTCAGCATGTGCAATGGGTTTTAGGACACGTGATGCAGCCAAAGCTTTTCAAAATGCAATCGCTTTGGGTGCTGAGCCAATGTACACACAAGCTGGCCCGATGGAGTTTAATATTCCAGCGATTAAAGGTATTGGTGGAATGCCAATTTTCCTTGTGGATCGTGATATTTATGAAAACGATTTTATTTTCTTTGATGATGTTGAAAAAAATCCACGTGGTGCTGGGCTCAATGAAATTGATCATTTAACCCACAATGTCTATAAAGGCCGTATGGATTACTGGGCAAATTTCTATGAGAAAATCTTCAATTTCCAAGAAATCCGCTATTTTGATATTAAAGGTGAATATACAGGATTGACCTCTAAGGCATTGACTGCACCAGACGGTATGATTCGTATTCCATTGAATGAAGACTCAGATAAGGGCAATGGTCAAATTGCAGAATTTTTGGCTGATTTTAATGGTGAAGGCATTCAGCATATTGCCTTTATCACGGATGATCTAATTTCAACGTGGGATAAGCTTAAAGCTTTAGGCCTGAAGTTTATGACAGCACCTCCTGAAACTTATTATGAAATGTTAAAAGATCGTTTACCTGATCATGGTGAGCCAACCGAAGAGTTACAAAAGCGCGGTATTTTGTTGGATGGCAATACCAAAGAAGGCGAGAAGAAACTGCTATTACAGATTTTCTCTGAGAATATGCTTGGACCAGTTTTCTTTGAGTTTATTCAACGTAAAGATGATGATGGTTTCGGTGAAGGAAACTTTAAAGCATTGTTTGAATCTATTGAGCGAGACCAAATCCGTCGTGGTGTATTAGAAGCCAAGTAAGTGATTTAGTTTAAAAAAAAGCCAAGGAATTGATTTCTTGGCTTTTTTATTGGTGAGTTAACACAACAACTTAACGGCTTTGAATGTATTGATTAATTGCAGCCACTTCTCGTTTAAACAATTCAAGTTTTTCACTACCTGTATGCACGGGTAGAAATACTTCACTGTCTAAAGCAACAATACAGAATTCAACCGCACGGTGGGCATTGAAAATGGGTAAACCAATGGCATTGATCCCCGTGAGTAAATCACCTTGTGCAATTGCCATACCTTGTTCTAAAGTGGTTTCTTTCAGTTGAACAAATTCATCCCAATGGCTTGGTTTAATTTGATAATGATTGAGTGCGGCTTTTTCCCACTCTGCAAATATCAATGGCTTGACCAGTGACTCAGGTAAAAATGCTGCAAAAACGCGTCCAGCAGCAGAGTTGACCAGTGGCATAATCGAACCGACTTTAGTGACAATTGAAATCGGATGGTTGGATTCAATGGATTGCACAACCAAAGGGCCTTTGGGTGACCATTTGCTGATTTGGATACCACAGCCAATTTTATTTTGTAATTCGTAAATCAAATGTTGGACCAATTGCAGGGCATCAGTATGTTGAATACAGTTCAAACCAAGACGCCAAGCTTGGTCACCCAATGCATATTGACCATCTTCCAGTTGCTTTGCATAGTTCATGCGAATAAGACTGACCAAATAACGATGTACCTTGGCTGGGTGCATCTCCAGCTTACTTGATAGTTCTTTTAATATAATCGGCTTGTTATGTTCTAAAAGGGCATTGAGTACGGCTAAGCCCACTTCAAGTGATTGAACGCCACCAGATAACTTTTCTTCAATCATTCAATAACCCTTGATCGCATTTAATCTTGCAGCGTTGATCTGCTGTCGATATTTGATTTTACATTCAGCACATAATGCCTGAGCATGCAGCAAAATAGAAATCATCTTTTTAAATGAGATAAATAGATGAATAGCATAAGCATACTCTGATTTATTGTGTTTCATCGTGACTTACAAGCTATTGTATATCAACATGCTCAAGTTAAAATAAAAGACAATGCTAAAATTTAGACAATAAAAATCGGGATCAACGTTATTTCTCTTCAATCCCGATCGTATTGTGCTTCATGCAGCTTGAGTATTTTTAATCCTTACTGCTGTCGCTACTTGAATGTCTTCAACACTGATATTGTCTGCAAACTCAACTTTAAGTTCCCCACTGAGAAACTGTCGTTTGAACACTTTATTTTCATCAACATAGGATGAAATCATTTTTTTGATTTGTTTGGATTGCAGTAATAGGTCTAAACTATAATCATCCACTGCTGCATGATTACTGATGCTAACCTCACTTTGTTTGAGGGCTTCAATCAATGCTTCAGGAATACCACAAAGTCCAAAACCGCCCACAGCAATGGTTTGTGCATCTTTAAAAAATACATTGTAGAGCAGCTTCTGTACTCGTCGATACTTTATTGATCATAATGATTAACCTAACTCAGCCTCATGCAAGAAGTGTGTATGCTGAGGAGCACGTTTGGTTCTGCTCCATTCATCTAGCATGTCTACTTTCATTTCTTCAGTGATTTGTGAAATTTTTGCATCTGCATGGACATCGTTATATGTCAGTTCTAAACGATGCCCATTTGGATCAAAGAAGTAAATCGAGTGGAAAATGCCATGATTGGTGATGCCGAGTACTTTGACAGCATTGGCTTCGAGATGAGATTTCGCAGCAAGCAAGGCATCTAAGTCCTCAACTTCAAAAGCAATATGTTGAACCCATTGAGGTGTATTTTCATCACGACCCATTTCTGGTTGGGTCGGTAACTCAAAAAATGCCAATACATTGCCTTGCCCTGCATCAAGGAAAAGATGCATGTAAGGATCAAAAGCTTTGGTTGATGGTACATGGTCTTCTGCAAAAGCCAGAATAAATTCCATATTGAGCATTTTTTTATACCATTGCACCTTTTCTTTGGCATCTTTACAACGATAAGCCACGTGATGAATTTTTTTAATTGCAAAGCTCATGATAAAACTCCTTTTTGTTTATTCCCAATCTGGTTGTTGTTCTGGGGCTGCATTTAAGAATGCAGGCAGGCTTAGGCAGTGTTGATCAATTGATTGAATCTTAGGAAAGCCACTTAGAGATCTACGTTGAAACGTTTGGCGTTATACACTTGAGGAATTAAACAGCAATCTGCAAATGTGGCTTGAGTCCCAAAGCAGAACTGCCCATTCGAACCGTTTAATTGTTTCTCTAAGCTTTTAAAACCTTCAATAATCCAGTGTTGGTACCATTGATTTTTCTGTTCATCATTTACAGCAAGTTGATGTTTTAGATATTTCAGCACTCTGAGGTTATCTAAGGGATGAATATCACAGGCGATGGTTTGGGCAAAAGCACGGACTTTAGCGCGTTCAATAAGTTCAATTGGTAATAAAGGATATGATGGATAGCGTTCTTCCAAATATTCCAAAATATTAAGTGACTGTATGAAAGACTGATCTTGATCAAACAAACAGGGTACAAGCTGACTTGGATTGACAGCGATATAGCTTTCTTGCATTTGCTCATTTTTGAGTAAATGCACAGGCTGTGTAACATAATCCAGTTGCTTGAGGTTCAAGGCGATCCGAACTCGATAAGCCGCTGAGCTGCGAAAGTAACTATACAGTTTCATCACATAATTCCTTGTGTTGTTTAAAACTAAACTGCTTGGCAGGTAAAATCGTATTTGTGACTTGACCAAAGCCCACTCGGATACCGCCTTTTTCAGCATAGCCTTTCATCACGACACGGTCACCATCTTCTAGGAAACCACGCTTTTCACCATTTGCTAAGGTGAGGGGTTTGGTGGTGTTCCACGTGAGTTCGAGTAGGCTTCCATAAGCGTTTTCAGTAGCGCCTGAAATTGTGCCTGAACCCATTAAGTCCCCGACTTGAACATTACAACCTGAAATGGTGTGGTGAGTCAGTTGTTGTGCCATTGACCAGTACATGTATTTAAAATTGGTTTGGCAAATCACTTCAGTATGTTGTGATTGCGCCGTTTGTAGTTCGACACTGAGCTGGATGTCGAAGCTATTTATACTATTTTCTCTTAAATAATCTAAAGGTTGCGGTAGTTGTTGTGGACCTTTGACTTTGAATGGTTCCAAGGCTTGCATGGTCACAACCCAAGGTGAAATTGCACTGGCAAAGGTTTTTGCATTAAAAGGACCTAATGGCACATATTCCCATTGCTGAATATCTCGGGCAGACCAATCATTGAGCAAGACCATACCAAAAATATGCTCCCATGCATTCTCAATCGCAATCGGTTCACCCAACTCAGTTGTCTTACCTACGATAAATGCGGTTTCGAGTTCAAAGTCGAGTTTACCTGTTGCTGAAAAAACAGGACGATCTTGATCAGCTAATTTGATTTGCCCAGAAGGACGAGTGATTGCTTTACCACTGACAATCACTGAGCTGGCACGACCGTTATAACCCACAGGGAGCTCACTCCAATTTAGAAGCAAAGCATTTTTAGGATCTCTAAACATTGTTCCAACATTGGTTGCATGCTCTTTGGATGAATAGAAATCTGTATAGTCAGAGACTTGAATGGGTAAATGTAAGTGAACAGCGCTTTGCTCGAATAATACTTTTTGACGTAATTCTGGATGATCTCTTAGGGTAGGATTATCTACAGAGAGCAAATCTTGTAGCGTTTGGCGAATGTAATGCCAGTTTTGTTTACCAGTTTCAATAAATTTATTCAGACTAGTTTGACTAAAGCAGTTGGGTATGCAGTTTGGCAGCAACCCTTGAGTTTCTAAACGAGCAAGATCAATGACCCAATCCCCAATTGCAACACCTACACGTTTATCTCCTTGTAGTGTTTCGCTAAAAATTCCATAAGGAAGATTATGTATAGTGAAATCTGATTGAGGTGCGATTTCAAGAAAAGTGGCTAAATGTTGTGTCATGTTGAGCTTTCCTTGTCTCAGGTTAAATGAGAAGGTTTCTAGTTTTTGTTCCTGTTAGCTATAAAACGATAAAAAACAAATAAATACTGTCATTTTTACTTGTTCTTAATTTGTATCACTGCCAACAATATTGGGTTGATGATTTCTATCATACTGAAAATTATTAATTACGCAATACATAATTTAATTACATTATTCATAATAATTGTTATTTATTGAATTTTCTGCTTATATGCGCACTTATGAGAAAAGTAAATCAATTATTTTTCGATTAGATATAGGCATTTTTGATTAACTTATGATATACGTAATTTTGAATACAAAAATTACGAGACAAGGATGAGAATAATCATATGTCAGAACACGAGCAAGGAAACCTGAAACATGGTTTAAGCAATCGCCATATTCAGCTTATTGCACTCGGTGGTGCAATAGGTACTGGATTGTTTCTTGGAATCTCGCAGTCGATCAAACTAGCGGGACCTTCAGTGATCCTCGGTTATGCGATTGCAGGGCTGATTGCGTTTTTAATGATGCGACAGTTAGGCGAGATGGTGGTACAAGAGCCAGTCAGTGGCTCATTTAGCCATTTTGCTTATAAATACTGGGGTTCATTTGCAGGGTTTATGTCAGGTTGGAACTACTGGGTACTCAATGTTCTGGTCTGTATGGCTGAACTCAGTGCAATTGGCCTGTATGTTCAATATTGGTGGCCTGAAATTCCAACATGGGCTTCAGCATTGGCGTTTTTTATTTTAATTAACGGCATTAATCTTTTGCATGTAAAATTTTTTGGTGAAATGGAGTTTTGGTTCTCTATTATCAAAATTTTGGCAATCTTGGCAATGATTGGCTTTGGTTCCTATTTACTCGCAACAGGTACAGCAGGACCACAAGCAAGTATTACCAATCTCTGGGCTTTAGGTGGGTTTTTCCCATTTGGGGTTGAAGGATTGGTCATGGCAATGGCAGTGATTATTTTTGCTTTTGGCGGTATCGAATTATTTGGGATAACCGCAGCGGAAGCACGTGATCCAGATAAAACCTTGCCTAAAGCAGTCAATCAAATTATTTATCGTATTTTGATTTTTTATATTGCAACACTGTTCATTTTGTTTGCTTTGTTTCCTTGGAACAAGATGGCAGAAGGTGGCAGTCCATTTGTGATGGTTTTTGCTTCATTGGATAGTCATGGTGTTGCCACTTTATTGAACTTTGTGATTCTTACAGCAGCAGTATCCGTGTATAACGGAACAAGCTATTGCAGTAGTCGTATGTTGTTAGGTTTAGCCCAACAGGGGAATGCACCCAAGTTCCTTAAAAAAATCAACTCACGTGGCATTCCGACCAATGCAGTATTTCTTTCTGCATTTGTAACGGTTCTATGTGTATTGTTGAATTATGCATTTCCTGAAAAAGCATTTGGTTTATTGATGATGCTTGTGGTTGCAGCGATTGTGATTAACTGGGTGGTAATTTCATGGACACATCTTAAGTTCCGCAAAGCTATGCAAGCGCAGGGGCAAACCACTAAATTCCCTAGCATTGCTTATCCATTCAGTAATTATCTATGTATGATTTTTATGTTCGGAATTCTTGTTGTAATGTCATTTACACCTGATATGCGTATAGCGGTGATGATGATTCCTGCTTGGATTTTGTGTTTGATGTTTGCTTACTATTTAAAACAAAGAAAGTTAAAGAATGCGCATCGTGATGTAGCACTCAATTCAGATTTATAAGCAACGATTGATAAAATCTTGATAAAACATAAAAAGGGTTAAATGTAAATTTAGCCCTTTTTCTTTTTGTCGCTAAATTAATATTTTAATTATTGTCTTGAGTTTTAAGAAATTCAACAAGTTGGTGAAAATCATCAGTCTGCAATTGCGATCTCATTTTTAGGATCTGCTTTTCCTCAAGGTCGTAAAGTTTCAGGGAGAGCAGTTGGGCAATCTCTTGCTCAGTAAAGCGATATTTAATCAGCTTTGCAGGAACACCACCAACAATTGCGTAGGGCGGAACATCCTGAGTGACCACAGCACCTGTCGCAATAATTGCACCTTCACTGAGTTTTACCCCTTGCATGATCATGGCACGGCTACCAATCCAACAACCATCAGCAATGACAGTGTCACCAGCAGGTAAAAAGCTTCGAGTATCAAAAGGAAATGTTGAAATCCAGTCAGGACGATGTAACTGATTCCCACCCATCATGATCACGCATTCAGCACCAAAACAAACAAAGTTACTAATATATAACTGGTCAATGGGTTTATCTGTAGTAGATACCTTATCATGTAAATAGCGCACGACACAGCGTTCAAAACCTTGGTCCCAATAAGCTGAGTAATAAGAATAATTACCTTTTATGTGAATATTAGGGTTATTGACAGTTTTGGAAATAAATTCAAATTCACACCAGTGTTTCACTGGTGAGTTAATCGAGTCAGACATTCTATAGCGTGGCTTAGTGTGTGGAAGGTGTTAAGGCTATTTTATATGAGCTTTACATAAATGAGCTATATAAATTCAATAGCATAGCCGATGTTGTAAAATTAAAGTCAGCTCAGTTTTTACTTATGCAATCAAGAATACTTGAATGATGCTTCATTTTCGCTTGTTTTAAATGAATCAAATGTGAGCCATGCGTATGACGAATGTGATCTGCACGATGGTTAAAATATCGTTCAGTGATCTGTTGACCAGATAAATCCTCCAAGACTTGATATCCCATTGCGATCACTGCTTGATGTAAAGCTTCTGAACCAAAAGCGCCAATCAAAGGTTCTTTTAACAGTTGAGTGAAATGGCTCAAAGCAAATGCACCAATGCGTTCTATACCTTGTAATTCTCTATAATCAATAGAGTAGTCCATAACCACTTCACTTTGTTTATGTGCAATGGATGCAATATTTTGCAAAGTGGCTAATGTCGTTTGCGGGGTTAAATAGTGAGTCGTTCCCAGCCAAGAAAAAAAAGCAGGGGATTCTGATTGAAAACCACTTCGAGTTAAAGCATCAGAGAGTTTTTCCTTTTCAAAATCAATGCTGACAAACTCTACATTTGTTGGCAATTGTTGGGATGATGAAACTTTCTTCAATTTATGAATTTTGGTCTTTTGTGTATCTGGGTGGTCAATTTCGAATATTTTAAGTTGGGGATATTGCGCTGCTAAGCGTAAAACAAAGGAGTCTAAGCCTGCACCAACCAAGACATATTGTTGGATGTGATGATTTTGAATGGCATGCTTTAACAGGTCTTCACTATATCTTGAACGACCAACCACTTGCCCAGTCAATTTACCAAAAGTTTGATTCATCAGCTTTGAGTTAAGCGTTTTTCGAAACAAAGCATTATTCAGTAATACGCGCCAGCGAGTATTGGTCATTGCATAAGCATAAGGGTCTGAGAATACAGGATCATTGCTATTGAGATGGTGATTGGCACGCAATGCTGCGGCTGCTTCTGCGGTTCGACTTACACGCCCAGCTTTCATAATGTTCCTCAACAAATTTTTATTTTCTCTCAATGTAATGCAAACAAATTTTTTAACAATGGCAATTTTTTTGAACTGGATGATGATAATTGCTATTTATGTTGTAAGTGGTTATCAATAAGGTGCTCAGCATAAAATATGCTTTGAAAAGTTTGATTGTTTGGTCAGCCTATTTTTAGAATTAAAATTTAAAATGGCTGCTATTTTTGATCATCCCATATGCCATAGATTGGGCCATACAACTGGGTATAACGACTTTCATAGATGGTTTCTTGTGATGCTTTACAATAGTAAATGCTTTCTATTCTTTTCACTTTTTTGCATCGAGCAGTATTTTTTGATGTATGACATTCTGTTTCTGTATATTTATGATATTCGTTGGTTTCGATACGGCTTTGTTGCATAAACCTACCTCTTAAGGCTTACTCAGCAATATAATTCTCAGATGAATAAGCCTACACCTAAAATTTATCGTACAACAAATTGGTCATCCTACAATCGTGCTTTGATCAATCGTGGTAATTTAACAATTTGGTTTGATCCAAAAACCCAATGGTACGCTCCCCCCAAAGGCAAACATGGTCGA
>WNDP01000106.1 GCA_009912575.1 Acinetobacter bereziniae | reverse complement strand
ATTCTTGATAATTGTGTCGCTGTTGTTTGTTCAGTTGAACAAATCAAATAGTCGGTATAGAGGTCTAGCAAGTCTTTATTCATGCCATGAATTATAAAGATTTTTAGAGCTAGTGCGTAACATCAGTTTGTAAGATAAAACAAGATACGTTTGAGCGACTATGTGACTCTATCCTTTGAGTAAAAAATAGCGTTACAATGCTGTGTCTTGTATTTATACATTTGGATGATTAAAGCGAATAAGTCAATGAATTTTAAATTCATCTCAACGCTTTAATCGTCTAAAAACTCCTCAAGTTTGAACAATTCAAGGAATGTACAATCCTATGTCACGTTTAGCCACTCGTTTTGCACAACTTAAATCTCAACAGCGTAAGGCTTTGGTTTCTTATGTGATGGCGGGTGATCCTCAACCACATGTAACTGTACCGTTGTTACATCAAATGGTTGAAGCTGGCGTAGATGTTGTCGAACTTGGATTACCATTTTCCGACCCGATGGCAGATGGTCCAGTGATTGCACTTGCAGCAGAGCGAGCTCTTGCTGCTGGAACGAATACGCTTGATGCATTAAACATGGTCAAAACGTTCCGTCAAAAAGACACAACTACACCTGTTGTTTTAATGGGATACCTTAATCCTGTTGAAGTGATTGGTTATGAAAAGTTTGTTGCATACGCAAATGAATGTGGTGTAGATGGCGTACTTCTTGTGGATTTACCACCAGAAGAAGCGAAAAAGTTAGATGAAGTATTGCAAAAATTCGATATGGATCAAATCTTTTTGTTAGCGCCAACCTCTACTGAAGAGCGTATTCAGCATGTTGTAAATCAAGCTCGTGGCTTTATTTATTATGTGTCTTTAAAAGGCGTAACAGGCGCGGCAACATTGGACACTGAAGAGGTTGCAGCACGTATCCAGAAAATTAAAACCTTTACAGATATACCTGTTGGGGTTGGTTTTGGGATCAGTGATGCAGCTTCGGCAAAAGCAGTAGGTCAAGTTGCAGATGCAGTGATTGTCGGGAGTGCCTTTGTCAAACCATTTGCAAATCTTGCACCAGAACATGCTGCTGAAGCAGCAGTGAATAAAGTCAAGGAGCTTCGAGCCGCGCTCGATGAGTTAGTATGAATCAAGAAGTGAAATCAGGGAAAATTCTCAGCGCAATAACGCCGTGGACAGATCGTAAAGTTCCAGGCATTGATATGCCTGATCAACAACAAACACTCAAAGCGACGTTTACTGAACCAACCATTGAGTGCCCTGAATGTCATGCACTCGTGACTCGTACAGCGATGTCTTTTAATGCTTATGTTTGTCCGTCATGTGATGAACATTTGAAAATGAAAGCACGTGATCGTTTGAACTGGTTCTTTGATCAAGTTAATAATGAACTTGGTCAAGAGTTTGTTGCAAAAGATCCTCTACATTTTGTAGACAGTAGACCTTATCCAGAGCGTTTGAAAGAAGCACAGGATAAAACTGGTGAAACTGAAGCATTGGTTGCGATGCAGGGTCAGTTGAAAAATATTTCAATGGTGGCTTGTGCTTTTGAATTCGACTTTATGGCTGGCTCAATGGGTACAGTTGTAGGTGATCGTTTTGTCCAAGCTGCCGAAAAAGCCATTAAAGACAAACAGCCATTAATCTGTTTTGCAGCTTCTGGCGGTGCACGTATGCAAGAAGGCATGTTGTCTCTTATGCAAATGGCGCGTACTTCAGCTGCGGTTCAAAAAATGAAAGATGCACATCTACCTTATATCGTGGTGTTAACGCATCCAGTTTATGGTGGTGTTACTGCGTCTTTGGCGATGTTAGGCGATGTTCAAATTGCTGAACCTAAAGCCATGATTGGTTTTGCAGGTAAGCGTGTGATCGAACAAACTGTTCGTGAAAAACTTGAAGAACCGTTCCAACGTGCGGAGTTCTTGCTTGATCATGGCGTAGTCGATCAAATTGTTCATCGTCACGCATTACGTGATACTGTATATCGTATTGTAGCGAAACTGATGAACTTGCCTTGAACAATGCAGCAGCACCTTTAAATACTGATAAATTACAAACATGGCTCGATTATTGGAGCCATGTTCACGTTACAGGAATTGATTTAGGCTTAGAGCGTGTCATTCCTGTAGCTGAACAACTCGAAATCATGCGCCCTTCAGCAAAAGTGATCACTGTTGCCGGTACTAATGGTAAAGGATCAACCACAACCACCCTCGCTGCCATATTCAATGCGCAAGGTTTGAATGTAGGTCTATATCAATCCCCTCATATTTACAGATTCAATGAACGTGTCAAATTGGCTGGTCAGGAAGTTGATGACCAAGCACTTATCGATGCTTTTGTTCAAGTTGATCAAGCACGTCGTATCTGCAATTTATCATTATCCTTTTTTGAAGCAACCACACTGGCAGCATTTGTTATTTTTAAACAGAAACAATGTGATGTTTGGGTGTTAGAAGTAGGGTTAGGCGGACGTTTAGATGTAGTCAATGTCATCGACCCAGATCTCGCTGTGATTACCAATATTGGTTTAGATCATACCGATTGGTTGGGCGATACGATTGAAAAAATTGCTTTTGAAAAAGCAGGAATTATTCGTCCAAATATTCCTGTCGTCTTTGGTGGGTTACAAACAATACCACAAGCGATTCAGGACAAAGCACAACAATCTAATGCTCAGTTATATGCTGTAAATCGTGATTATTTTTATCAACTGTCCGAAGATGGTCAGACTTGGAACTTTGCAAGTTCAGGTACGACTTTGAAATTTCCAGTGGGTCGTTTGGCCTTAGAAAATATTTCTACTGCAGTCGCAGCAGTTCTATTGAGTGGATTAGCTATTTCACAGCAGGCCATTGTGCAGGGAATCGAAAGGGCGCAACTAGCAGGCCGTTTTGAAGTCAGAAAAATACAAGATAAAACAGTCATCTTTGATGCGGGACACAATCCGCATGGTGTTGAATTTTTGTTAAAGCAATTGCGAAAATTCTTAGAATACAATAAACAGTACACAGAAGTTGTCTCTATTTTTTCAATGTTGTCCGACAAAGATATAGATTCTGTGGTCAAGTTGTTGAAAAATACTGTCTTAAAGTGGAAAATTGCCCCATTAACTGTGCCTCGTGCTGCATCTATGGAACAATTACAAAATGCATTACAGTATGAGACAGTTGAACAGTTTGATTGTATACAAGCCGCATTTCAATCAGCGCTTGCAGAAACCAATAATAATCAGCTGATTTTGGTGTGTGGTTCGTTCCATACCTTAGAAGCGGTCTGGGAGTATTTAGAAGAATGTCAATGAATAACAAACAACGCTGGATGGGTGGTGTTGTTTTATTAAGTGGTGGTGTTTTATTGGCGGCATTGCTTCTAAAAGGTAAAGAAGAAATCCACCATAGACAAGCGGAGACACAACCTGCGAGTCAAACTCAGCCGAATAAAACTACACCTGCCGGTGAGCCTGTCCAATTACAGCCATTGACTGTGGATGTTGCAACTGAGAAACGTCTGTTGGAAGAACAGAAGCGAGCACGTGAAAAAGCGGTGGCTGAACAAGAAGCTAAAGCTGCTGAGTTCCTGCGTATGCAACAGCAAGCTGAAGCAGACGCTGCTCGAAAAGCTGCTGAAGAATATGCAGCAGCAAATGCAAGGCGTGGCGCAGCCGCAGCACAAGAAGGTGCTGATATTCCACCTGAATTAATTCAGGATGAAAAAGCCAAAGCTCAACAAAAAGCAGCTGAACAGAAGAAGCTTGAACAGCAAAATGCACAGTTAAAACAAAAAGCTGAAGCTGAAAAAAAGCTCGCTGAGCAGAAACGTCAAGCTACTGCAGAAGCAGATCGAAAAGCGGCTGAAGACAAGAAACGTAAGTTAGAAGAACAACAAAAAGCTGAGAAAAAGCGCAAAACTGAAGATGCTAAAAAGAAAGCAGAAGCAGAAAAGGCACGCGATTTACTTGAAAATGGTGATAAACAATGGATGGTACAAGTTGCTCTTGCAGCCAATGAAGCCAATGCTGATGCGGTAGCAGCAAAACTACGCGCAAAAGGGTATAAAGTCACCAAGAGCCCAACCTCGAAAGGTATTCGTATCATGGTTGGACCATCTAAAGACAGAGAGTCTGCTGATGCATCACGTAAAAAGATCAATGCTGATGCAAGCTTAGGCATGAAATCCGCTTGGGTGATCGAATGGGTTCCTTTGGATCGACGTTAAATGCTCTAGATTAGGTCACTAAAGATGGATTCGTGAGTTGCTCACGAATCCATTTTATATTTTCAGGGTTAAAAAGTTTTTCAATATTGCTCCAAATCGGATGAAAACCATAACCACCATGTTTCATTTCTTTTAATGCATCATCGACTGACCAATTTTCAAAAATAATGCGATACATGGCCACACTTGCACCTGTACGATCTGAGCCGTGATAACAGTGAATAAGTACCTTCTGCTGCTTTTTCTGAGCTGTTTGAATCGTTTTCATGACTTGAAGTAAATCATCACGATCGATTGCCCAAGTGTTGATTGGAATATGTACCAATTGAAAATCTTGTTGTGCTAATACGATTTTATCTTGGTTACGACTTCTTAAATTGATCACCACAGCAATATCATGTTTTTTTAATGCAGGGATAATGTCTGCACTGGGTTGTTCACTACGGTAAACAGAATCACTAATCTGATAAAAATTATGTTGTTTATTTACAACAGAGCCCCATTGCTGCGGGCGTTCGTGCTCAGGAAGTGCTTTTGTAGTCATACATCCCGTGAGTTGTAAACTTAGGCTCACTAAAATGGTCGAAGCAAGTAGTTTTAATTTCATGGTTATTTTACAAGGTATCGATCAAGTTCAACTGGATCGTGTGCACAAATAATCTCAATGAGTGGTTCATTTTGTGCCAAACGTTGGATTTCAGAAAGTGTTTTTAAACGAGCGGTATTATTTTCTGCAAATAAGCGTTCAAGTTTATCCAATAGCGGAAGTTTATTATTTGGATCTAATTCCAAATGGCTGTAATAAGCATCCCCACAAAAGAAGACCCATCCATTTTGTTGTTTTATCGCAATACCACAGTGTCCAGTGGTATGTCCCAATAGTGAGATCAATAAGATTTCATCATTAAAAATATGAAAACCCTGAACTTTGTGAAAATTAAACCAAGACTCACCATGTTTTGGCTCAAGGAAGTTCCAGTGACGATGATTTTTGAATTGTTGAGGGCGGTAACGTAATTTATTCATCACCGATAATTTTTGAGCGGCATTATATTCACTGGATAGAATATGAATCGTTGCTTGAGGAAAGTCTGAAATTCCTCCAGCATGATCTAGGTCTAAATGACTGACTAAAATATGTTTGACATCAGAGGGTTGAAAACCGAGTTGTTGAATTTGTGCAAGTGCTGTCAGTGTAAAATCAAATTGAATGGCACTGACCTTTGAAAATAACTTGCCTAGGCGTGCTTGAGGGTGAAGATAATCTTGAGTCCCAAATCCTGTATCAATCAGTACTAAGCCTTTATCGGTTTCAACTAAGAGGCAGTGGCAGACCATTTTTGCATGTAAGCCCTTTTGCCCATAAATTGGTGCACAGATTGGACACATAGTTCCACAATGTAGATGATGAATGTTGTAAATCATAATGATGCTTTGTTTTTAGGATTGTGCTTTGTTTATAAACTGAATTGGAAAAAATACCAATCTAAAAATACAATTGTTGTGTAATTGATATCGGTTAAATCACAGCCCATGCAATGGAGATTTTTAGCGGTTATAGCTTGAAACAGTAAAGCGGTTATTTCCCTATGTTGAAAAATTATCAATTTTACTTTTAATCGACATGCTTTTGGTACGGGGGATTTGAATGCTCTTTCCCAAAGTTTCTATTCATCATTGATAACTTTGAGCTTGATTTGTTGCTTATGTTAGATTTGATCAGTGCAAAGTGTTTTTGTGTATCATATTGATTTTTTAAGTATTTTTATTTTTTCAAGGCAATATTCGATAATTAAATAACAGATTTCTCTTAAACATACATTTCGAGTTTCAAACTGCAAGGCTAAGCGTTTTAGTTCATTGGTTGTTAAAAACAACTGAAAACTTTGGGGCAGAGGATTTTCAACTAAAGACACAGATTGCACGCTCACTTGTGATTCAGGCGTCCAAGGCTCTTCAACAAATAAAATTTGATCATTTTGTAGATTATTCATATTCAATAAGGTGGTGAATAGATCCATCGCATCTTACTTCTGTCAAGCCTTGATTTTATTAGAGTTACTGCTCAATGGTTAAGTGAAATCTAGCGCTTATTCAAAAACGCTGACATCTCCAACACCACGACGGATGATTTCTGGATTTACACCAGAGAGGTCGACAATACTGGTTGTAGTTAAAGTGCCTAAACCACTGTCAATAAACACATCAATACGTTTCTCCAATAATTGTTCAATATCGTAGGGATCATCCATTGGCGCATCTTGACCCGGTAAGATCAAGGTACTGGTCAGTAAGGGTTCTCCCAACTCTTTTAAGAGCATCTGACACACAGGATTACTTGGAACACGTAGACCGATTGTTTTTTTCTTTGGATGCATTAAACGACGAGGTACTTCACTGGTCGCAGGTAAAATATACGTGGTGACTGCAGGTGTATTGGCTTTCAGCAAACGATACATCGCATTGTCTACTTTGGCATAGGTGGCAATATCTGACAAGTCGGCACAAATAATGGCGTATTGATGCTTGGCGCCTAAGCCACGAATCTGAGCAATACGTTCCATTGCGTTTTTATTTCCAATTTGGCAGCCTATAGCATAAGCAGCATCTGTTGGATAAACCACAACATCACCTGCTCGAATTCTTTCTACAGCTTGACTAATTAAACGTGGTTGAGGATTGTCAGGATGTACTCTTAAATGCAGCATATTTATTCTCCTGATTTATTATGTATGCTTATATGGTATTGAAAATAAATGATTGAGAACACCATTATTTGTAATTTTATTTGAACTCATCCATATTTTAATAATATTACAACGATGACTCAGGTATTTTGGATTTTGAATATGACATTCACTAAAATCTATGTCGATCTAATGCGAATGAGTGGACTCTGATTGCCAATTATGTCGTCAGTCATAAAATCTAGATGGCGAAGTGAATTAGTAAAGATGATTGAGTCAACTTATTTGGATTAACCGTCTAAATCATTTCGGTTGAACTCAGTACTTTGTAATGTTTTGCCACTTCGAGTGTATGCACAAATACATTCAATAAAGCGCTGGGCATCTCGTGGAAGTTTCGTTTCACCTGAAAAAAAACATTGAACTTGGCTATAAACATGATCTTTAAATGTTGTGCCTTGACCTGCCTCACCAGTAAGGTTATCTAAAGAGACCCGAAATTTTCGTCCAAATGCTTTAGAGAATAACCATTCAATCGCTTGAGGTTTAATTTCAACCTGTTCAAATAATGCTTGTTGTTCTGCTGTACGTCCATCAGGAGCATACCAGTAGCCTAAATCAGGCAATGATCGGCGTTGTTCACCTGCAATCGTCCAGTGGCTAATTTCGTGTAAAGCACTATTGAAAAAACCATGCGCAAATTGAATGCGTGCAGGGGTGTTTTCTGTCGCAGGGAAATATTCAGGTTCAAAATCTCCACGAACAAGTGTCACATTTAGGTGGGAAAACCAACAATTAAAGTGTAAGATAAGCCAATCAACTTGTTCAGCTTCTGTTTGTAAAATCGTCCATTGGGAACGTTGCAAATCGGTCACTTCCAATGTGTTTTCAGAAGCTAAGCGGGTGTTGAATTGTAATGAAGTAGTGACTTCAGGTTGCGGCTGCAACTGATGCATGGCTTGTATTACTCAAGAGATCTGTCTAAATAAGTACAAAATTGTATCTTAATCTTTGACAGAGTACCTATGAATTTGTAGAATTGCCGCCTTAATTATGTCAGCAAATACCTTTCCGGCACAGATAGAGCCGTTTAAATGGGCTGAACAAGGCTTTACATGGTCAGGTACACTGCCATTGTCTCGCTTTGTTCGTATTTCCCGTGAAGCTGTTGGATCAATTGATGATCAATTGATCAATATAGACTGTAAGCTATCAATGGATGCGTATCATCGTATCGTATGGTTGGATGGTCATGTAGATACTAAAGTTCCAATGGAATGTCAGCGTTGTCTGAACTCTGTTGAAATTTCTTTAGTTTCTGACTTCCATTTGGCCTTAATAGATGATGAGTCACTGATAGAGCGCTTGGATGAGGATGCTGATTTCATCGTATTAGGTGAAAGTGAAGCAACAACCAAGGGAGATTATTTAACTAATACTCCTGCGACTGTTGATTTACTTGCACTTTTAGAAGATGAATTGTTATTGTTGGTGCCTTTGTCTCCTAAGCATGACGTTTGTGAGCATAAGCATCAACCAGCCGTTCAGGAGATTGTTGAAGAAAAACGGGATAACCCGTTTGATGTTTTGGCAAGTTTGAAAGGTAAACTTAACTAAATTTTGTGTTATACTGTTAAGTTAAGACAACCGAATTTGTTCTGATCCATTTTTTCGATTTGTAAGGAGCCATCATGGCCGTTCAGCAAAACCGTAAAAGTCGCTCTCGCCGTGACATGCGCCGTTCACATGACGCTTTAACCGAGAATGCATTAACTGTAGACCAAACTTCTGGTGAAACTCACCGTCGTCACCATGTGACTAAAGATGGTTTCTACCGTGGTCGTCAATTATTCGCTAAAGCAGCTGATGCTGAATAATTGTTGACGCATTGGGGGCGTAAGCTTAGTGAAAAAATGGGAGCGAAAGCTCCCTTTTTTTGTTTTACACTCGCGCATTTTTTGTTGTATTTCGCAATTAAATTAATTTTTTTCTGTAAAATTGCCGCATCGGAAACGATCAAGATTAAATAAGGGACTTTTTATATGTCTGCCAAACAACTCGAACAAGCAGCTCAAGCAACAAAAACTGCATTTTTGTTTCCAGGTCAAGGGTCACAAAAAGTGGGTATGCTTGCTGAACTTGCAGAACAGTTTAGTGGTGTACAAGATACCTTTGCTGAAGCTTCAGATGCCATTGGTTTTGATTTGTGGCACATTGCACAAAGCGGTGAGGGTTTAGATCAAACTGAAAACACTCAACCTGTATTGTTAACTGCAAGTATTGCGTTATGGCGTGTATGGTTGGATCTTGGTGGTGTTGCACCAAAATATCTTGCTGGTCACTCATTGGGTGAGTACAGCGCTTTGGTTGCGGCCAATGCAATGACACTGGCGGATGCAGTTAAATTGGTTAATTTACGCGGTAAATTGATGCAATCTGCTGTACCTCAAGGTCAAGGTGCTATGGCTGCGATTCTGGGTTTGGATGATGCGAAAGTCCTTGAACTTTGCGAACAAGCCAATGTGCAAGGACGTGGTTCAGTCGAAGCAGCCAACTACAATGCACAAGGTCAGGTTGTGATCGCTGGTGATAAAACACTGGTTGAAGCGGTGATGGTTGCTGCAAAAGAAAATGGTGGAAAGGCTATTGCCTTGCCTGTATCCGTGCCATCACATTGTTCTTTGATGAAGCCCGCTGCTGAGCAGTTTGCAGAAGCTTTGGAACAAACTGCCATTGAGCTTCCAAGCATTCCTGTAATACAAAATGTCAATGCTGGAATTGCCACTGATACAACACAGTTGCGTCAAGCACTCACTGCGCAATTATATCAGTCAGTGCAATGGACAAGAACTATGCAATTCATACAAGATCAAGGAATCCAGTATGTTGCAGAGTGTGGACCCGGGAATGTACTGGCGAATTTAGCAAAACGTTTACCCAATATTGAAAAAGCATTTCCACTCGATACTCAAGCTCGTATGGAAGATGCACTGAACGCTATCTTAGTGGCTGAAGGGAAAATTGCATGACACAAGAACGCAAAGTCGCATTAGTGACAGGCGCAAGTCGAGGGATTGGTGCAGCCATCGCTCAACAGTTAATTCAAGATGGTTATTTTGTTGTCGGTACAGCAACATCTGAAGCAGGCGCAGAAAAACTTTCTGTGACTTTTGCAGAGCAAGGTGTAGGCGCAGTACTTGATGTACGCGACGGCACAGCTATTGATGCATTGGTATCTGACATTGAACAAAAATATGGTTCAGTGATGGTACTGGTCAATAATGCGGGTATTACCAAAGACAATCTATTGCTACGTATGTCTGAAGATGATTGGGATGATATTCTCAACATTCATCTTAAAGCGGTATTCCGTTTGTCTAAACGCGTATTAAAAGGCATGACGAAAGCTCGCTTTGGTCGCATTATCAATATTAGTTCTGTTGTTGCACATTTTGCCAACCCAGGCCAAGCCAATTATTCTGCTGCTAAAGCAGGTATTGAAGCTTTCAGCCGTAGTCTTGCAAAAGAGATGGGTAGCCGTCAAATTACAGTGAACTGTATTGCACCGGGCTTTATTGCGACAGAAATGACTGAGCAATTAAGTGAAGACATTCGTAAAAAAATGAGTGATCAAGTTGCCTTAAACCGCTTTGGTCAACCACAAGACATTGCGGATGCTGTTAGTTTCTTGGCTTCTGACAAGGCTAGTTACATTACAGGCACAGTATTACACGTAAATGGTGGTTTATACATGGCGTAATGCGATGTATAAACTTTGAAAAAAGTAAATATTCAATTAAACTATCAGGCAATTAAAAGCCGCCACAAGCAATGAGGAGAATTCCTGTGAGCGATATCGAACAACGCATTAAACAAGCTGTTGCAGAACAATTAGGTATTAAAGCTGAAGAAATCAAAAACGAAGCATCTTTCATGGATGATTTGGGTGCGGATTCTTTAGACCTAGTAGAACTTGTTATGTCTTTCGAAAATGACTTCGACATCACTATCCCTGATGAAGATTCTAACGAAATCACGACTGTTCAATCAGCAATCGACTATGTAACTAAAAAACTTGGTTAATATGTTGGATTGTATAACACATCGTTGTTATGCGTAAAAACCACCGTAAAGGTGGTTTTTTTATTGCTGGATATTTTTAAAGATGAAATCAAGCTCAATCGCCTGAACAAAATATTTGATTATGCTGAAACAATTTTCAAATTAAAAAAAGTCGTTACATACGGTTACTTTTCTGTCACTAATGACTACGCATTTCGCTGTATTTTTTCGCTATAAAAATAGAGTTTATAATTTTTTATAAAAGTTCACAGTAAAAACAAGTTCCAAATAAAATATGGAGAACATAAATGGGTCTTTTTGATTTTGTAAAAGGTATCGGTAAAAAAAATACAGCGCCTGCTGAGCCACAAGCTGCGCCAGCAACACCAGCAAGAACCTTCTGCACAAGAAGTTGCGAACAAACTCCTTGGACTCGTGAAGGGTTTAGGTCTATCTATAGACGGTTTATCTGTGAGTTATAACTCTCAAACAGACTTAGCCACTGTTCGTGGACAAGTACAAAGCCAAGCAGATAAAGAGAAAATTGTTCTTGCGATTGGTAACGTCGATCATGTTGCTCAAGTGGATGATCAAATGACTGTTGCTACTCCAGAGCCAGAAAGTAAATTTTATACTGTGAAGTCAGGTGATAATTTGTCAAAAATTTCAAAAGAATATTATGGTGATCCAAATCAATATAATAAAATTTTTGAAGCAAACCGCCCATTACTGAAAAATGCAGATGATATTTTTCCTGGACAAGTTTTGCGTATCCCAGCTTAAGTACTACAGATAGAATTAAAGGCACTTCGGTGCCTTTTTTTTGATTTTAGATTCAGTCTGATTTTACGAGTAATGTTTTTGAATTGAATAGAGAAATGGCATAAAAAAGATCACATATAAAATGTGATCTTTTGAAAGAGTCACTCGTTTAAATTAATGACGCAGTTGTTGGATATTATTCTATTTGTTCGGTTGAGGTGTAAGACGTAAATAAGGCTTAACCGCCGTATAGCCTTTTGGGAAGCGCTCTTTCAACTCCGCTTCATCTTTGAGTGAAGGCACAATCACAACATCCTCACCATCTTGCCAGTTGGCAGGTGTCGCTACTTTATAATTATCTGTTAGTTGTAATGAATCAATTACCCGCAAAATTTCATGGAAATTACGTCCAGTTGACGCTGGGTAGGTAATAATGAGACGTACTTTTTTATTGGGATCAATGATAATTAAAGAGCGAACGGTTAAAGTTTCACTGGCATTGGGATGGATGAAATCATAAAGCGTTGAAACTTTACGATCTTTGTCTGCAAGTATCGGAAAGTTCACCTGAGTATTTTGTGTTTCGTTGATGTCGTTAATCCAACCACGGTGTGATTCAACATCATCTACTGAAAGGGCAATAGCTTTTACACCACGTTTTTCAAATTCACTTTTTAACTTCGCAGTATAACCAAGTTCAGTGGTACATACAGGTGTGTAGTCTGCTGGGTGTGAAAACACAATTCCCCAACTGTCGCCCAAATAATCATAGAAGTGAATGGGTCCTTCACTGGATTCTTGTGTGAAATCTGGTGCAATGTCACCTAATCGTAGCGTCATGATAAAAACCTCAAAATTTAAAAAATCATCTGTTATTTAGCTCGTCCAAAATACTATTGCACAGTTTTTTTATAATTAAAAATAGTGTTTTTTTATTTCTTTATGAAAAAAAGAGATATGTTGGTATGTTGATGTGAAAAAAACACAGAATTGCTCACGACCTCGCTGTAAATATCGGTTAAATTTGCTACATTACATTAAGGCGCTTTAGCTCATACGTGCTAAACTGGTCGTCAGATTTTTTTGATTGGATTTGTGCAAAACCCTTGTACTTCAAATTTCTAGCACCATAATATCGTCTGAGAAAAAATTTATTTCACAAAGATTTAGAGAGTTTATATGTTGGCAAGTCTGATCGGAGGAATCTTCGGTACTAAAAACGAGCGCGAACTAAAACGTATGCGTAAAATTGTCGATAAGATCAATGCGCTCGAGCCGACGATATCTGCACTCAGCGATGCAGACTTATCTGCAAAAACTGAAGAATTCAAACAAAGATATAAGAATGCTGAAAGCTTAGATAAATTAATGCCAGAAGCATTTGCTGTATGTCGTGAAGCAGCAAAGCGTGTCATGGGGATGCGTCATTATGATGTGCAGCTCATTGGTGGTATTACTTTGCACGAAGGTAAAATTGCAGAGATGCGTACAGGTGAAGGTAAAACACTGATGGGAACTTTGGCTGTTTATCTCAATGCAATAAGTGAGCAGGGCGTTCATGTTATTACGGTCAATGATTATTTGGCACAACGTGATGCTGAATTAAACCGTCCGCTTTATGAGTTCTTAGGTTTAACGGTTGGCGTGATTTATTCAATGCAATCACCAATCGAAAAAGCTGAAGCTTATCGTTCAGATATTACTTATGGTACCAATAACGAATTTGGTTTCGATTATCTTCGCGATAATATGGTTTTCTCTATGGCAGAGAAAAAGCAACGTGGTTTAGTTTATGCGATTATCGATGAGGTCGATTCGATCTTGATTGATGAAGCACGTACTCCGTTGATTATTTCTGGGCAAAGTGATGATTCATCGCAATTGTATGTGGCAATCAATAGTATTCCACCAAAATTACATGCGCAGAAAGAAGAAAAAGTTGCTGATGGTGGGCATTTTTGGATTGATGAAAAACAACGCCAAGTAGAAATGACTGAAGTCGGTTATGAAACTGTTGAAGATGAATTGATTAAAATGGGCTTGTTGGCTGAAGGCGAAAGCTTGTATTCACCATCAAATCTTAACCTTGTTCATCATGTTTCAGCAGCAATTCGCGCGCATTTCTTGTATCAACGTAATGTTCATTACATCATCCATGATGGTGAAGTGATTATTGTCGATGAAAATACAGGTCGTACCATGCCGGGACGTCGCTGGTCAGAAGGTCTACATCAAGCAGTTGAAGCAAAAGAAGGCTTAGATGTTCAACCTGAAAACCAAACTTTAGCGACAACAACTTTCCAGAACTATTTCCGTTTATACAAAAAGCTTTCAGGTATGACTGGTACTGCTGATACTGAAGCTGCGGAAATGAAAGAAATTTACGGCTTGGATGTTGTACTTATTCCAACGCATCGCCCTATGATTCGTAATGACCAGAACGATTTAATTTATTTAAACCGTAATGGTAAATACAACGCCATTATTGAAGAGATTCAAAAAATTCATGAAGCTGGTGTTGCTCCAATTCTGATTGGTACAGCAACCATTGAAGCGTCAGAAATTTTATCAGATAAGCTTAAAGAAGCAGGCATTGCACATGAAGTGCTGAATGCAAAACAACATGAGCGTGAAGCTGATATTATTGCACAAGCAGGTTCTCCACGTGCCGTTACGATTGCCACAAATATGGCGGGTCGTGGTACAGATATTTTGCTGGGTGGTAACTGGAAAGCCAAACTGGCCAAAATTGAACAACCCACTGCTGAAGATGAAGCACGTCTAAAAGCAGAATGGGAACAAAATAATGAAATGGTGTTGAGTTCAGGTGGTTTACATATCATCGGTTCTGAACGTCATGAATCTCGTCGTATTGATAACCAATTGCGTGGTCGTTCTGGTCGTCAAGGTGACCCTGGTGTTTCACGTTTCTTCTTGTCTTTAGAAGATGATTTGATGCGTATTTTCGCAGGTGACCGTGTTGTCGCAATGATGCGTGCAATGGGTTTACAAGAAAACGAAGCTATTGAACATAAGATGGTTTCTCGTTCGATTGAAAATGCACAGCGTAAAGTTGAAGCACGAAACTTTGATATTCGTAAAAACTTATTGAAATATGATGACGTCAATAATGAACAACGTAAGATCATTTACTCTCAACGTGATGAAATTCTAGAAGAGAGTTCACTTCAAGACTATATTGAAGAAATGCATCGTGAAGTTATAAAAGGTTTGATTGAGACTTATATCCCACCTGAATCTATCCATGACCAATGGGATATTAGCGGTTTAGAAAATGCCTTGAAAGAAGATTTAGGCATTGACCTTCCTGTTAATCGTTGGTTGGAAGAAGACCGCCGTCTTGATGAAGAAGCTTTGGTTGAGCATATTTCTGATGAGATTGTAGAGCGTTATCGTGGTCGTCGTGAGCAAATGGGTGATGAAACAGCAGCAACACTGGAACGTCACTTCATGTTGGGTTCATTAGATCGCCACTGGAAAGATCATTTGGCTGCGATGGATTATCTACGCCAAGGGATTCATTTACGTGGCTATGCACAAAAGAATCCAGAGCAAGAATACAAGAAAGAAGCATTCAATCTATTTGTAAACATGCTGGGTGTCATTAAATCAGATGTAGTGACTGATATCTCTCGTGTTCATATTCCTACACCTGAAGAGCTAGCTGAAATGGAAGCTCAACAACAAGCTCAAGCGGATGCCATGCGCTTGAACTTTGCCCATGATGAGGTAGATGGTTTAAGCGGTAGTGTGACCAATGATATTGTTGATGCACAATTCGCAAATGACGATGTGATTGCACCACCTGAAAGTCGTAATGCACCATGCCCATGTGGTTCAGGGCTGAAATATAAGCAGTGTCACGGCAAAATTAATTAAGCCAACACAAAACTGAATAAAAAAAAGCAGAACAATTGTTCTGTTTTTTTTTTACAAGTTATTATGTCCCGTCCTGAAATAAGTTTACACATAGGAAACTTATTTTATGGAACATGAACAAAGCCAAAGAGTTAAACGTACTCAGAGAGATTATTCTTTTGCCTTTAAAATGATGGTTATTCAGGAAGTTGAAAAAGGGCAACTTACTTACAAGCAAGTTCAGGCAAAATATGGTATTCAAGGAAGATCAACTGTTCTTGTCTGGCTTCGTAAGTTCGG
>WNDP01000105.1 GCA_009912575.1 Acinetobacter bereziniae | reverse complement strand
CTATGGAAAAAATGGTCAGGCTATCATCACCGAAGTTTGGTCGAAACTAAGATGCATTGCATCAAATTATTAGGCGATAAACTCAGTGCTAGGAACTTTCAAAGCCAAGTCAATGAGGTACATGCCCGTATAGCTATTTTAAATAAATTTACAGAATTAGGCCGACCTCATACTCAAGTTGTCACTTAAATTTGAGGCGCCTAGGAGAACTTTGCCTTTAAATCCTTTATGCAACAAAGCCTTTAAAAACTAAAAATAGCAGATAAAGCACGAGAAGGTGATTTTATCTTAAACCATGTTAAGTAGGTTAAATATGCTCAATGGTACATTACAATATCCAGTGTATAAGAATGCTAGGCACTTAACGGCAAAAGAAAAGCAAAATATTCTTGCTAAGAAAATAGCTTGTAAATCAAGTGTGTTTCATGGCTATCACTTTGTAAAAATGAATTCCACCTATATAGAATCTGTGAATAATAGCTTCTTTTTAAAAGGTAATTCCTATTTTAATTTGCTTGGAGTCCTTTTTGTAGCAGTTCCAGTTATTTTGATTGTTTGGCTCATATTTTTTTATATAACAGTAATTCGTGATGCTGAAAGTTTACTCGGCTTCATCGTCGTTTTTTCTCCAGTGCATATTTTATTTTTTATGTTTTTTATATATAAAGGTTATCAAAATTTTAAAAAATATGAAAAATTAGGCTATAACTATTATCCAATCCGCTTCAATAGAAAAAATCAAAAAGTCTATGTCTATGATGTCGGTGGTCAAATATTCACAGGTGATTGGGAGAAGATTGATTTTATTTTAAATCATCGACTGGGGGGCTACGAGGGCACTTTTTGGGAAGTCAAAGGATTTATCAAGGATAACAATGACTTGATTATTTACACCTTTGCCTTTGCCCTCAGCAAGCATAAAAAGCAAGAAACTCTAGAAATATGGCAGTTTATTAAAGAGTATATGAATAATGGACCTGAAAAGCTTTATTTTAATAAAAAGGTTGCTGGTGTAATTCATCGTCTACCTGCTGAAAAGTTGAGTTATTGTCTAAACATCGAAGCACAGCCTGAGTCTTTAGAAACCAGTCAGGAAATCGTTGCATTAGATTATCAAAGTGAAATTCGATCATTCTACTCAAGAGCAATGATTAAAATTTTAGGCGCAACTCGGAATAAATTTATTCGTGCTGATAAACAACCGAAATGGTCTCAACATGTTGAAAATGAATGTCAGGTTGATGCTACAGACCCCTATGTTGTTGATGCTTCGACAACATACCAACTCGATACTTTTGGAAAAATAATCAAATAAAAAAGCCCCGAAGGACTTTCTTATCTCAACAAATTTTTAAGGCATCTGCTTAATCGGACTACCACCTAAAGCCTGCATCAACGTCACATAAGCGTTGTACTGGCTTTGTTTGGTTTGTACCAAAGCCAAACGAGCGCTAAGTGTTGTTTCCTGTGCATCCAAAAGATTTTTTAAAGCAATCGCACCATTACGATAACGAACATCAGTCAAACGTTCAGTTTTTTCTGCAAGTTCAAGATTCTTCTGTTGTAGTGCAACCTGTTTATCTAATTCAGTTCGATTCGATAAAGCATTTTCAGTATCTGCAAAAGCTTGATATAAGGTATAGCGGTATTGAACGATGGCTTTTTCATAGTCCAATTCACTGATTTTTAAATTCTTTTGCATATCGTTATATTGCAAAAACGGTAAGCTTAGACTTGCACCTAAAGTAAGCGCAGGATTTTTCAGTAAATTGGTCAGAGAGGTGCTGGTCGAACCTAGATTTCCAGTCAAGCTAATAGATGGATAATAACTTGCTTTGGTTGCATCTTTGGTGGCTAAAGACTCACGTAAACGTAACTCAGCAGCTCTCAAATCTGGACGACGTGACAAAATATCGGCGGGCAAGCCTGCCGCAATTTCAGGTAAACGAATCCGTGGCAACTGCTGTGGTTCTTGAATATTCAACTGTTGCACTGGAATCTGCAACAACACAGCCAAAGCAGTACGTGCTTCAACACGCTGTTGTTCAATCTGACTTAAGCTTGCTCTCTGACTTTGCACAGACTGTTCAGCCTGAGTTAAATCCAGTCCTGAAACAGCACCTGCACGGTATTGAGTGCGGACCAATTCATAGGTTTTTTGGGTAGAGGCTAAACTTTGTTGTGCAGAGCTATAGCGTTCATTTAAATAACCCAATTGCCAGTATAAATTTGCGGTTGTACCAATTAAGGTTTGTCCTGTCGCTTGCAAGTCTTGTTCAGTGGCTAACGACTCCCACTTAGAGGCTTCAGTCTGACGAGCCAATTTACCAAATAAATCGACTTCATAACTTACGCCAGCACTGAGTGATAGACCTCTGGCAGCATCATCACCCGAGTTGAGATCAAAGCTATGTCCAGTTGAAACACTTGAATTGACACGGGGGCCTTGTTGATCACGTGCTAACCCAGCTCTTAATCGTGCAGTTTGTAGATTAATCCCTGCGACAGCCAAATCAGCATTTCGTTCAATCACTTGATTGACCAATTGATTGAGTTGCGTATCGCCAAATAAAGTCCACCATTGGTCTGCGTAAAGATCAGCTTGAACTTGTTGAGATTTTGCTTTGTCATAAGCAAAACCATTGGGAATTTGTACCGCAGGTGCTTCATACGGGGTTTTCACCACAGCAGCACATCCCACCAGTGAGCTTCCAAGAATCAAGGCCGTTGCAAGTTTGCTTAAATTCATTTGCATTAATATTTTCCTTATTCTTAGGTTATTCACGTGAAAGTGCATCGACAGGATTCAGCTGTGCGGCATTTCGTGCTGGGATAAATCCAAACACCACGCCAATCAAAGTTGAACATACAAATGCTGCGATGATCGAAGTGCTTGAATAGGCCATTTGAAAACTGCCTTTGGCAATATGCCCGATCAACTGTCCAATACCTAATGAAAGTAAGACACCTAATATTCCGCCTAAAATACACACCAAAATTGCTTCAATCAAAAACTGTTGCAGAATATCGCTTTGTCGTGCACCCACCGCCATGCGAACCCCAATTTCCTGAGTACGTTCAGTCACGGAAACCAACATAATATTCATTACACCAATTCCTCCAACCACAAGCGAAATCACTGCAATCGCAGACACCAATAGGGTCATGGTTTGCGTGGTTTGTTCAATGGTTTGGCGGATACTGTCTGAGTTTTGTGTAAAGACATCTTGTGCGCCATGGCGCTGTTCTAACAGGCTTAAAATGGCATTTTCAGCCACAGCGGTCGGGTAGGTGTCTTTGACACGAACAATGATGCTATGTACATTAGACTGCCCTAACATGCGACTCATCACGGTTGAGTAAGGGAGATAGACATTTAGACTATCAGAACTCATAAAGCCTTGTTGTGCATCAATGACTCCAATGATTCGACTCGGAACACTGCCCAATAAAATCACTTGCCCCAGTGGGTCAGTACCATCAGCAAAGAATGTCTTTTTGGTGTTCGAGTCAATCACGACATCTTGAGCACGTTGAGTCACACTTTGTTTGTCAAAGGGCTGACCTGCTGTAAACTCTAGACCTCTTACATCGAAGAAGTCGGCACTTACACCATTTACGGTGGCTGCTGCTTCAGTATCTTTAAACCGTGCTGTGACGCTACTGTTAACGGTCGGGCTAACCGCTTCTACATAGGGCTGCTCAGACAAAGCCTCGGCATCTGCGGGTACAAGGGTTTTAAACTGAGCTGTCTTTGAGTTGTCACCAAAGCCTCGACCCTGAAAGACCGTAATCGTATTGGTCCCTAGACTGCTGATGTTTTCCAAAATTTGCTTTTGTGAACCATTTCCGAGTGCAACAACAGACACTACGGATGCAATCCCGATAATAATCCCCAACATGGTCAGGAACGTACGCATACGATGTGCATTCATAGCGAGCAAAGCCATGCGGAAGGCTTCTGCAAAACGATCTAGTGCTGAACGCCAACGAGATGACTTTTTTCGACTTGATTTGGGTTCTGCATCTGCAACAACCTCAATCACATCGTCATGTTCTGGAACGTTAGGCTTGTCTGCAATAATATTCCCGTCACTGATTTCAATAATACGTGTCGCATTTTTTGCGACATTCATATCATGTGTAACCAAAATGATGGTATGACCTTTAGCATTTAGCTCGCGCAAGATGCGCATCACTTCGATACCTCTATTTTTATCCAATGCGCCTGTAGGCTCATCGGCAAGAATAACATCACCACCATTCATCAAGGCACGAGCGATGGAAACACGCTGTTGCTGACCGCCTGAAAGCTGATTTGGGCGGTTTTCAGTTTTTTCACCGAGACCAAGATCAGTCAGGATTTCATGCGAGCGTTTTTGACGAACGGACGGGTCCATACCTGCATAAATTGCAGGAACTTCGACGTTTCCAGCAGCATTCAAATCACCCAATAAGTGATAGCGCTGAAAGATAAAGCCAAAATACTCACGGCGTAACTGAGCCAGCTCATCAGGTTCAAGTTTGCGGGTTTCACGCCCATTTACCTGATAGCTTCCCGATGTTGGCTGGTCTAAACAACCCAAAATATTCATCAAAGTTGATTTACCAGAACCTGACTGACCAACAATGGCCACCAATTCACCTGGATAAATCTTTAAATTGATACTTTTTAAAATCTGAATGGTGGATTCACCCGCAGGGAACTCACGTATCAGATTACTGACCTCGAGTAGAGGTTTGATCTGATGATTGTTCTGATCCATGCTTAGAGTCTCATTGGGCCATTTCTGTTGCTACGTTTTGCAGAATCATTCGAAGTGTCTGAACCATCTGCAAGAATCACTTGATCGCCTTCATTTAAGCCACGTATCACTTCTGCTGAAACACGGTTGTTTAAACCAATCAACACTTGTTTACGTTTGGCGCTACCATCGGCTTGTAAAACACGAACCATCGCAAGCGATGCTTTAGCTTGGTCCACCAAGGCTTTTTCATCTGCTGTTAATCCAAGACGTTCTGGGCGATCTGCTGAGTTTTGCCCATCTTTGTTTGGCTGACCTTGTGGTGCTGATGCTGAACGAGATGAATTTGCACCAGACCCAGCTTGACCATTCGATTTATTGGCACGTTGTGGTCGGTTTGAAGCTTGAAGCGCTGCCGCTGGAACAGTCAATGCATTTTTAGCTTCAGCTAAAATAATATAAACCTGAGCAGTCATATCAATGCGAAGTTTGCCATCATCATTTGGTACATCAAAAAGTGCATTATAATAAATGGCTGTGCTTGATGAAGATGAATTACTGGTTGTTTCAGTGTTGATTGATTCTGGTGCTGGTTCTACTTGGCGAAGAGTTGCATAACGTTTTTTCTCACTGTCACCGAGTGTAGTGAAATAAACTTTTTGACCTTCTTGGACTTTCATGACATCAGCTTCTGATACTTGGGCTTTGATGGTCATGGTGTCAAGTTTAGCAAGCTTCACAATGGTAGGAGCACTTTGGTTGGCGTTAACGGTTTGACCTTCTTCAGTCACGATTGCAACCACTGTACCGTCCATAGGCGCAACAATAAGGGTATAGCCTAAGTTTTCTTGTGATGTTGCAAGTGCCAGTTTAGATTGTTCGATTTGTGCATTCATCGATGCAATATCGGCTTGCGCCGTTTTAAACGCAGCTAAAGCAGTGTCATAATCTGCTTTAGAGGTTGCATCTTGTGCAAACATATTTTTTTGACGGTTATATTCTGCTTCAGCCTTGGCTAGAGTCGCTTGCTTCGTGGTCAATTGAGCTTGTTGGTTTTTAATGTTCGCTTCTTCTGTTTTCAAATCGTTGGTTTGACGAACAGAGTCAATTTGAGCGATCAATTGTCCTTGCTTGACTTGATCACCAAGCTGGACATACATTTTTTTGACCTGACCGGAAACCTGTGCACCAACACTGACCATTTTGGTTGCTTCCAAATCACCTGTTGCAAGTACAGAGTCTTCAATATCTCCACGCGTGACTTCCGCAGTAATATACTGAGGCTGTGTATTTTTTGGTTTTAATGTGTACCAAGCGATTGCTGCGATGATAGCTACACAGACCGCTATAAAAATGGCTTTGGCTGGTTTTATTTTTGGCATAGCGATAATTAGGCTGAGAGAAAAATTGATCAAATTATAATGATGAATTAAGGATAAAGTGTGAATTTTTTATAATAAATAGAAATGAGAATTATTCTAGGCGAGATTTATGCCTAGAATTTAAGCATTGATAAATAAGGACTTTCCACACAACTCTGCAATGCATTGTTGAATGATGTGTTCTGGTTTTTCTTGACTAATCCCTTTAATTGCCGCATCAATACGTAATAATAGTGCTGGCCATGCTAAAAAAGATTGTGGATTTAGCCGTCTAAGTGATTGTTGATACAGGGAAATTTTAGTTTTCCAAATACCGAGTTGTAAGGCATTTTGTGGCTGTTCATACAATTGCATCAAAAGACGCATTTCTTTACTGATGGTCCATAAAATTAAACTATCAGGTTCACCAGACTCCAAAAGATATTGGAAAATCTTAATGGCTAAAGCTAGATTTCCAGCAATCAATGCATCACTTAAGTCAAAAGTGCTGTAGCGAGACTGATCTTGTAGACATTGCTGTAAATGGTCGATTTCTATCTGTTTTTGATCGGGGAATGTATCTGCTACACGCATTAGACTGTTTTTAGCAGCCAATAAATTGTGTTCATGATGTTGCTCAAGCCAAACCCAAGCATCTGGATTGAGTTGAATACCAAGTTGTTCTGCTTCAATTGCCAAGATACGTTGACGGTCTTGTGCGTAATGAGCAGTTAATGTAACAACAACGCCATTGGCTTCAACAGTTTGGAAAAAAGCTGATTTTAAACTGCTTGAGTCCTGTTTTGGCATCACAATCACAAGCAAATTATACTCATTATGTTGAATATATTGTTTGAGTTGCTTCAATCCATTGGCATCTGGCTTGATATTGCCATGAACCTCAAGCGCGAGATGTTGTGAAAATAAAGACAGGCTATTTAAAGCATTAAAAACATTTTTCCAGTCTGAAACACTGTTTAAATCGTGGCGCTGTCTTTCAATCTCATGTTTTGCCCAACTTTTTCTTAAAGCATCCAGTAGATTTTGCTCTAAAAGTGGTTCTTGACCATGTAAAATCCAAACACCTCGTGCTTCATCGACACGTTTAAGGGCTTGTAAATAGTCAAGTTTCATAAGTTTATTGTACTACTGGCTGAGATGAAATATGTTGAGCTTTAGGTAAGCGGTTGGCTGCAATTTGACGAGACATTTGTTGAGCAATGTCATCAATCAAAATTTGGCTTAAATATTTATATTGTTGGTCATCAGTATTGACTGTAGCAACATCATATTGATAACTACGAGATGCAGTTAACGTACGAGGCTCAGTAATTGGATTTCCTTGTTTATCTTCAATTTGGAAAGTCACGCTAAGACGGAGTAGGGTTTCGACTAATTTACCGTTTAATTCATGACGAATCGGTTTGTAGTTTAGAACACGCAGTACATAAGCATCATTTGCGTTGCTCAGTTGAACACCGGTAGCTGTCAGATAGACACTGAGTTTTTTCTCAAGATCTTCAGTATTCTCAGGCAGAACCAACTGCAATTTGGTATAGACCAAAGGCGTTGATTGAGTGTTGGTTCCTTTTAAATGAAAGCCACAACCCACTAAGCCCGCACTCAGCCCCAAAGTTAATACAACTGCTGCAACACGTTGAACCAAATGCATGCTTTGTCCTCATTATATTTCATAAAGTATGAAATATTTAATCTTGATAAATTGACCACATTTTAGAATCAAAGCCCGTTGAATGACAACGGGCTTTGTTTGGGTTTTGTTTATCGCATTAAGTCTCTCTTAGAAAGAGAGGCTCAAAACTGTTAAACCACTAAATTCACTAATTTATTCGGTACAACAATTTCTTTCTTGGTTGGGCCTGTCAAGAACTGTTGAACTTCTGGAAGGGCTTTTGCCCATGCCAATAATTCATCTTTCGATGCATCAACAGATACTTCTAACTTGCCACGAAGTTTACCATTCACCTGAACCACAATAGTTTGCGTGTTACGAGTGAGTGCTGACTCATCCACAGTCGGGAACAAGACCGAAGTTAAATCAACTGCAAACTCAGCCAATAACGTTTGACTTAAGTGTGGCGCAAAAGGTGCAAGCAAGGTCAACAGGGTAATAATCGCTTCACGTTCAACAGCGACATCATTGTCATCTTTCGCTTCAAACTTATTGCTGGCATTGAGTAACTCCATCAATGCAGCAATAGCAGTGTTGAAAGCATGACGACGCTCAATATCATCGCCCACTTTTTGAATGGTTTCGTGAGTTTTGCGACGTAAATCTTGTGCTTCTGTTGAAAGTTTAGCTGCATCAATCGCAGTCGCAGCATTGCCTTTTTCAAGGAAGCCAGCAACCAAGCGCCAAACACGTTTTAAGAAACGGTTTGCACCTTCAACACCTGCATCAGACCATTCCAATGATTGATCAGGTGGCGCTGCAAACATCATAAATACACGGGCAGTATCTGCGCCGTATTGATTGATAATCTCTTGTGGATCAACGCCGTTATTTTTTGACTTCGACATTTTTTCCTGACCACCAATTTCTACTGGCAAGCCATCTGCTTTAAGCGTTGCTTTTACGATTTTCCCTTTTTCATCTTTTTCTAGGAAGAGATCTTCTGGATTATACCAAGCTCTCTTTTCTGGATTTTGGCTCACTATTCTGTAATAAGAATCTGCCAAGACCATGCCTTGAGTAAGTAAGTTTGTAAATGGTTCGTTGCTTTGTACTACACCTTCATCACGCATTAACTTATGGAAGAAACGTGCATAAAGAAGATGAAGAATGGCATGTTCTACACCACCAATATATTGGTTCACTGGTAACCATGACTGTGCTGCTTCAGGTTTAACCAAACCACCCGTAAAATCAGGAGAGGCATAACGCGCATAGTACCAAGAAGATTCAACGAACGTGTCCAAAGTATCGGTTTCACGACGTGCATCAGCACCACAGTTTGGACATTTGGTTTGGTAGAATTCAGGCATTTTGTTTAAAGGATTGCCTGAACCATCTGGTACGACATCTGTCGGAAGAACAACAGGAAGTTGCTCTTCAGGAACAGTGACTTGACCACATCGGTCACAGTTAATCATTGGAATCGGGCAACCCCAGTAACGTTGACGAGAGACACCCCAGTCACGTAAACGGAATTGTACTTTAGAACTTGCCAATGATTGAGGTTCTAATTTTGCAAGGAATGCATCAAAAGCAGCTTGAAAATCTAAACCATCAAACTCACCTGAGTTGACTAATTTACCGTCTTTAGAACCGTACCATTCTTGCCAAGCTGTTGCAGAATATTCAGCATCATCTGCACCTTTGGCATCAATCACTTGTTTGATTGGTAAGTTAAATTTATTGGCAAATTCAAAGTCACGTTCATCATGTGCAGGAACAGCCATGACTGCGCCTGAACCGTATGACATCAATACATAGTTGGCAATCCAAACCGGAATTTCTTCACCCGTCACAGGATGCTTCACCGATAAGCCCGTTGCCATGCCTTTCTTTTCAGCTGTTGCCAAGTCTGCTTCAGCAACTGAACCCATGCGACATTCTTCAATAAATGCAGCAAGTTCAGACTGTCCAGCTTCTGATTGGATCGCAGCAGCTTTCAATGCCAATGGATGTTCAGCAGCAACAGCAACATAGGTTACCCCCATGAGCGTGTCAGCACGTGTGGTATAAACAGTTAAACCGTCTGCGTAAACTTCAGGATTGGCAGAAGGGAACGTGATATCCATCCCTGTTGAACGACCAATCCAGTTACGCTGCATGGTCAACACTTGCTGTGGCCAACCGTCTTTTAAAGTATCGAGGTCATCCAATAATTCTTGCGCATAATCTGTGATGCGGAAGTAATACATTGGAATATCACGCTTTTCCACCAATGCACCAGAACGCCAGCCACGACCATTTTCAACTTGCTCATTGGCAAGAACAGTTTGGTCAACAGGATCCCAGTTTACAGTTGAGAGTTTGCGATAAATCAGTCCTTTTTTATACAGTTGGACAAATAACCATTGTTCCCAGTGATAATATTCTGGTGTGCATGTTGCAAATTCACGATCCCAATCGACAGATAAACCGAGTTTTTTCAATTGGTCACGCATATATGCGATGTTTTCAAATGTCCATTTTGCAGGCGCAACTTGATGTGCAATTGCCGCATTTTCAGCAGGCAGACCGAAAGCGTCCCAACCCATAGGTTGCAGGACAGTTTCACCTTTGAGACGGTGGAAACGACTAATCACATCGCCAATCGTATAGTTGCGCACATGACCCATGTGCAGTTTGCCACTTGGATAAGGAAACATCGAGAGGATATAACGACGAGGACCTTCTACAGTGTCGGCAACTTTAAACGATTTGCGATCTTCCCAGTCTTTCTGGACTTGAGGCTCAATCGCACTAGCTTGATATTCAGGATCAATATGAGTAGTCATAAACGTATTTGAGAACAATGGTTAAAAAACTGTGTTGCACAGCATAGCGCAAAATACACCTAAAAGTGAATTTTGCGCGCTGTTAAATATGAAAAACTTGCAATTTTACTTTCAATTGAATTATCGAGGCATTGAATCGTTATTGACGTTATTTTGTGGAATCACTGTCGGTTGTTGTTCCTGTGGTGGATTCACTACAGGAACATTATTTACAGGTTGGCCATTTTGTGGCGAGTTTTGCTGTGTGTTGGCTGGAGCATTCTGTTGATTGTTAGCGCTTGCTGGGGGCTGTGCAGCATGTTGATTGGTTGGTGTTGATGAGCCACGATAACCGTAAGTATCTACTTTGCTTTTGCTTCGTGCATTTTTAGGCGGTGGTGTCGTGGTGTAATGGGTAGAGCCGTTACTGTCGACCCACTTATAATACTGTTTTGCATGACTGGTAGCAGCAGTCACAGACAACAAAGCAAAAATGGTCGATACAAAAACTGTGTGTGTAAAGCGTTGGCGTTGTTTCATGGTGCAAAACCTTTGAGTGATTTTTTATTCAGGCTAAAGCTAAAAAACGTGATCATATCTAATATACAACGGTTTGTTTTAGCTTGATCTTGATATTTTTTAAATTGTATTTATTTTATACAAAAATATAAGTTTTAAAATAATTCTTTTGCAATTTTATTGAGTTATAAGTTGTTGAAATTTTATTTATAAAACACTTAAAAAAAAGGAATAGTTTTAAAAATAAACGGTTGGTAAATAATCAATAAAAACCTTATGAGAAACCTTGACTTTGTTCGCTAAAACTACAAAAATGCTTGCTCAAGTTTCAGATGTTTTTTTCGATCACCCTTCGAATAAAAGTATCAAAGCGAGCAATAACATTTTCTCTAAGCCGAGAAAATGATTAATACCGAAACATGTTTATCCCAACATATTTCAGTGATTCATACAGACCACACGGTTGCGTGACGATTTATTTTTTTATTGCTGCAAAAACGAGTCAATATGTGTGCTATAACAGAGCGCACAATCAATGAATGAAACACAGTCTATGTCTCCCATAGTGCTGTGGAAAAAAGATTAGGGTGAATACGTTGGAACTTTTATCTGGTGGTGAAATGCTCGTTCGTGCATTGGCGGACGAAGGCGTTGAACATGTTTTTGGATACCCAGGCGGCGCAGTATTACATATTTATGATGCGCTATTTAAACAAGATAAAATTAATCATTACCTCGTGCGTCATGAGCAAGCTGCTGGTCACATGGCAGATGCATACTCACGCGTGACAGGTAAAACAGGTGTCGTACTGGTCACTTCTGGACCGGGAGCAACCAATACCGTAACACCAATCGCTACAGCTTATATGGACTCAATCCCAATGGTGATTTTGTCTGGACAGGTTGCAAGCCATCTGATTGGTGAAGATGCATTCCAAGAAACAGATATGGTGGGGATTTCTCGCCCAATCGTAAAACATAGTTTCCAAGTGCGTCACGCAAGTGAAATCCCTGCAATTATTAAAAAAGCATTTTATATTGCGGCTTCTGGACGTCCGGGTCCTGTTGTTGTTGATATTCCAAAGGATGCGACCAATCCTGCAGAAAAATTTGCGTATGAATATCCTGAAAAAGTAAAAATGCGTTCTTACCAGCCTCCGCATAGAGGTCATTCAGGTCAAATTCGTAAAGCAATTGATGAATTGGTGAATGCAAAGCGCCCAGTTATCTATACAGGTGGTGGTGTTGTTCAGGGCAATGCTTCTGAATTACTCACGGAATTGGCGCATTTATTAAATTATCCAGTGACCAATACCTTGATGGGGTTAGGTGCTTTTTCTGGAAATGATCCGCAATTCGTAGGCATGCTCGGAATGCATGGTACTTACGAAGCCAATATGACTATGGCAAATGCTGACGTTATTTTAGCAATCGGCGCACGTTTTGATGACCGTGTAACCAATAATCCTGCTAAATTCTGTCCAAATGCTAAAGTCATTCACATTGATATTGACCCTGCGACTATTTCGAAAACGATTATGGCGCATATCCCAATCGTCGGTGCGGTTGAACCTGTACTTCAAGAGATGTTGGTTCAATTGAAGCAAATGAATGTTTCAAAGCCAAATCCAGAAGCGATTGCAGATTGGTGGACACAAATCAATGAATGGCGCAAAGTTCATGGCCTGAAGTATGAAGCGGGTCAAGATGGTGTGATGAAGCCACAACAAGTGGTTGAAGCATTGGATAAGATTACCAATAGTCAAGCAATCATTACTTCTGATGTTGGTCAACATCAAATGTTTGGTGCGCTGTACTATAAGTATACTCGCCCACGCCAATGGATTAACTCAGGTGGTTTGGGGACAATGGGTGTAGGTTTGCCTTATGCAATGGCTGCTAAATTGGCATTTCCAGATCAACAAGTGGTGTGTATTACAGGTGAAGCATCTATTCAGATGTGTATCCAAGAGCTTTCTACATGTAAGCAATATGGCTTAAATGTGAAAATTCTTTGCTTAAATAACCGTGCTTTAGGAATGGTTAAACAGTGGCAAGATATGAATTATGAAGGACGTCATTCAAGTTCTTATGTTGAATCATTACCTGATTTTCCAAAACTTATGGAAGCATACGGGCATGTTGGTATCCAGATCGACCATGCAGATGAGCTTGAATCTAAGCTTCAAGAAGCGATGGCGATTAACGATAAATGCGTGTTCATCAATGTCATGGTTGACCGTACAGAGCATGTATATCCAATGCTGATTGCAGGCCAGTCGATGAAAGATATGTGGTTATCTAAAGGGGAGCGTACTGAATGAGACATATTATTTCTGTACTCGTTGAAAACGAAGCTGGTGCGCTTTCTCGTTTAGTCGGTTTGTTTTCTCAACGTAACTACAACATCGAAACTTTAAATGTTGCACCGACTGAAGACCCGACGATGTCTCGTTTGACATTGACGACTTATGGCGATGATCACAAGATCGAGCAGATTACTAAACAACTCAACAAACTGGTTGAAGTGGTGAAGGTGGTTGATCTGTCTGAGGGTGCGCATATTGAGCGTGAGCTGATGCTGATTAAAGTCAAGGTTTTGGGTTCTGCTCGTGCTGAGATTAAATGCACTGCGGATATCTTCCGTGCACAAATTGTCGATGTAACGCCAACGACTTATACCATTCAGATTGCGGGTACTACAGAAAAAATTGACGGCTTTATTGATGCGCTTGCAGAGAACACAATTTTAGAAGTTGTGCGTTCTGGTGTATCGGGTATTGCACGTGGTGCAAAAGTTCTTTCACTCTAATTTATTCAACCAGTAATTAATTATTTGATTTTTTATTCCCTCATGTATAACCTCTTCTCGAAATAGAAGAGGGACTTAGACTAGAAGATTCCAAACAAAAATCTTCAGGATAAGAAGAGGAAACACAGCATTATAGCGGAGACAGCAATGCAAATTTTTTATGATAAAGACTGCGACTTATCTATCATCCAAGGTAAAAAAGTAGCGATCATTGGCTACGGTTCACAAGGTCATGCACATGCGCTTAACCTTAAAGATTCAGGTGTAGACGTTACTGTTGGTTTACGTGCTGGTTCTACTTCTTGGAAAAAAGCTGAAAATGCAGGCCTTAAAGTTGCTGAAGTTCCAGCTGCTGTTGCTCAAGCTGATTTAGTTATGATCTTGACACCAGATGAATTCCAATCACAACTTTATCGTGATGTTGTTGAACCAAACATTAAAGAAGGTGCAACTTTAGCTTTTGCTCATGGTTTCTCTGTTCTTTATAACCAAGTTGTTCCACGTAAAGACTTAGACGTAATCATGGTTGCACCGAAAGCACCAGGTCATACTGTACGTTCAGAATTCCAACGTGGTTCAGGTGTTCCTGACTTAATCGCAATTCATCAAGATGCTTCTGGTAATGCGCGTAATGTTGCACTTTCTTATGCTTCTGGCGTAGGTGGTGGTCGTACAGGTATCATCGAAACTTCATTCCGTGAAGAAACTGAAACTGACTTATTTGGTGAGCAAGCAGTTCTTTGTGGTGGTGCAGTTGAATTGGTTAAAATGGGTTATGAAACGCTTGTTGAAGCGGGTTATGCACCTGAGATGGCTTATTTCGAGTGCTTACACGAACTTAAATTAATCGTTGATTTGATGTTCGAAGGCGGTATCGCAGACATGAACTATTCAGTATCAAACAATGCTGAATATGGTGAATATGTGACTGGCGTTGAAGTGATCAATGAACAATCACGTGAAGCGATGCGTAATGCACTTAAACGTATTCAATCAGGTGAATATGCGAAGATGTTTATCCAAGAAGGTGCATTGAACTATCCTTCTATGACAGCTCGTCGTCGTCAAAATGCGGAGCATGGTATCGAAGTAACAGGTTCTAAGTTACGTGCGATGATGCCTTGGATTCAAGCGAACAAAATCGTTGATAAAGAAAAGAACTAATTTCTTAATTAGCTGAATTTGTGCTATAAAAACCCTTGCGTAAGCGAGGGTTTTTTATGCTTTGTTTTTTATACTTTTTATTAGCTATTTTTAGCATTTTTAAGTTTTGTTACTCTACTAGCTGCTTTATCCTACCAATCAAAGCAACTTGAACAAAATGCTGTGCAATTGAAACATAATGAAATTGCTTTGGAGGAAACTCGTAAAGCGATTAAACAGAATGAACAAGCTTTAGCTCAAAATGCGGTAGCTTTAAGTATTAATAATAAAGAATTGGCAAATAGTACTCATCAACTTGGCTTGGCGACTCAAGCACACCAAGAAATAGAAAAAACACAAAAACTTCAACAGTTTGAAAATAATTTTTATGAACTTTTTTCTCAACTTAATAAGTTGCAGGATGATGTGTTGGTTACTCAAGAAAAGCAAATTGAAGAAATTTTAGAAAATACATCAACTTTAGCAAATACTCAGAATAAAATTGTAAATAATAGAATTATCAGTCGCTATTTTATTTTGTTATACCAAGTTTTAAAAATGATTGAGGAAAAAAAAGAAACTTTTACAAACAAAAAACAAGGAGGAAATACTCAGAAATTTTATACCAACTTAATTCCGTAGCCAACAAGATAACAAAATCTTACAATTATTGTTAATAAATTGTTTTAATCAGGATTTTTTTGAATATAGGAAATATTTAAAAGATGGAATGTTCTTTGAGCATGTTAGTTTGACAAGGCTTTGTTGCATAAAGGATTTAAAGGCAAAGTTCTCCTAGGCGCCTCAAATTTAAGTGACAACTTGAGTATGAGGTCGGCCTAATTCTGTAAATTTATTTAAAATAGCTATACGGGCATGTACCTCATTGACTTGGCTTTGAAAGTTCCTAGCACTGAGTTTATCGCCTAATAATTTGATGCAATGCATCTTAGTTTCGACCAAACTTCGGTGATGATAGCCTGACCATTTTTTCCATAG
>WNDP01000104.1 GCA_009912575.1 Acinetobacter bereziniae | reverse complement strand
AAACTAAGATGCATTGCATCAAATTATTAGGCGATAAACTCAGTGCTAGGAACTTTCAAAGCCAAGTCAATGAGGTACATGCCCGTATAGCTATTTTAAATAAATTTACAGAATTAGGCCGACCTCATACTCAAGTTGTCACTTAAATTTGAGGCGCCTAGGAGAACTTTGCCTTTAAATCCTTTATGCAACAAAGCCCTTAAACACTCTATTATTTTGGGGAAATTCTTTAGCCTCTTTCTTATATATTTGGATTCAAGCGAACAAAATCGTTGATAAAGAAAAGAACTAAGTTTTAGTTTTATCAAAGCCCACTCTTTTGAGTGGGGTTTTTTATGCTATTTTTAGATAAATTGAATAATAAAGTCGTACAAAATGGAATTAAAAAAACAATTTACCTTGATTGGTTCGCTGAGTTATTTTGCTGTAAGTTTAGCGTTTGCGCAAAATATGATTGCAGAAACTACTCGCCATACCTCTCAGTCTGAATCAAGTAATGTTCAAAATTTAGAAAAGAATGTGCTTGATGAAAAGCTTGCCGATGATGCTTTAGAAAAAGCCAATCAGTATTTAATCGCAGGAAATCCGCATCAGGCGAAGTTCGAGAGTAAGTTTAATTGAATTAAATCAACTGGATGAAGCAGTTCAATATTTGAATAAGATATTAGAAGTTGATCCGTCTGACCCAAAGGCGCGTAATGAATTAAAATACATTGATGCGTTGAAGAAACAAGGTGATGTTGCCAAACAGCCATTTGGCCGCGTCTAGATTCCGATCTTTTAAATCATCTTTGGGTCGCAATAATTAACTTATAAAAAATTATTTTGTGATAAATTACACATTATTGATTATTGTTGAATATGGTCTTAAATCATGAAATTTAAACTGCTTCTCAGTATGATGACTTTGTCTATTTCATGTTTTGGTTATGCTGAAACTCAACCTGTATCGACCCAAACAAATCCAGGTTTAAAGCCATTAAGTGGTGTGCGTGTATCAATGCAGCGTATGCTTAAATCAGGTGAAGGTCGTTATTATATGAACCTTTATGCAGGAATTGCCCATCCGCATGGGGTGCTGACCGATTTAATGAATGGTACAAAGATAGACTTTAAAGGAACTCAAAAAGGTGACCAATTAGATTTAAAGTCGGTGGCGACAGAGGTAGATCGTACGGTCGCTGAAAAGTACCAGCTGACAGGTGTACTTAATGCAAATAGTGGATTGTTTAAAGCTACACTTTTAGAAGCAGGCAAAACAGCTGGGCAATCCATACAATTTGAACCTGCTTTTAAAGTCAGCAATAAACCAGTTTTTGTCTTTAAATTCTATGGTCAGGACGATGCCAACAGCCCATTTGGCAAAACTTTAAAACGTGTAGATGTATTGAATAAAAACAACAATACTATCGTGCAAAGCCTTACTGGGTTTACAGGATATCCAAATAGTGTTGGCTATATGGATATCAATTTTGATGGTTATTATGATGTGATTGTTTCAGATCTATCTCAAGGTCGAACTGTTGAAGACAAGCGTTATATTTACTGGATGTATAATCCAAAAACTCAACAATTTCAACGTTCACCACAGCTCGAGAAAATTACAGGCTTTCCAACCCTGCATGGTGAAAAGCAACAGATTGATTTTGGTCATGGGCAAGTCTATCAGGTTGAAAATGGTCTACTTGTACGTGTAAAGGCTGATCAGTAATTGGTCAAAAAACTGTCATAAAATAATCATTGAATTGTCAAGAAGATAACCTAATCTATTCAAAAATGAACAGATTAGGTATCGTATGAATAAACCGTTCACGAACACCTTGCAATTTAAACAACAAGATTTCCCCGATAAATTTAAGTTTTATTTCAATCCAAACAACAAGAAATCTACAACGAATAATGATGACCTTATTCGTGACTTATCTCGACCTCGACTAAAAATTGCAATCGTGACAGAAACATGGCCACCAGAAATTAATGGTGTTGCCTTATCTTTAATGCAACTTTGTAAAGGGTTGCAAAATCAAGGGCATAAAATCCTTTTGATTCGACCAGCTCAAAAAGTTAAATGTAATGACTTTAAACCGAATCAAGAATGTTTGGTTAATGGGCAGTCAATTCCGAAATATCCAGATATGAAGTTTGGATGGCCACAATTTTTAAAAGTCTCTCAGGCAATTTCAGCATTTACACCTGATGTGGTGCATATCGTGACCGAAGGACCATTAGGGTTTACCGCATTGCATGCTGCAAAAACACGACGTATCCCTGTTTCAAGTGGTTTTCATTCCCAGTTCCAAGAGTTTAGTCGTTTCTTTGATTTGGCATTCTTGGTCAAGCCAATTCAAAGTTATTTAAGATGGTTTCATAATGCAACGCACCTGACCTGCGTACCAAGTCGTGATACAGAACAGGCATTGCGTGAGTTTGGTGTGACCTGCCCATTGGTGGTGGTTGGGCGAGGTATTGATACTGAGCGGTTTTCATCACAGCGCTATTCAGAACAGCTGAGACAACAATGGGGTGCAGATGAAAACACCACGGTGTTGATTTATGTTGGGCGTTTATCTTCAGAAAAAGAAGTCAATGTTGTGATTGATGCTTATACCGCGTTAAGAAAGCAGTCGCAACGCAAAGTCAAATTGGTATTGGTGGGTGATGGTCCTGACCGTAACCGATTAGAAAAAATGCAAGGGGCAGAACATGTCATCTTCATGGGTAGCCTAAGTGGCACGCAACTTGCTGAAGCTTATGCAAGTGCAAATGTTTTTGTATTTGCTAGCCAAGTCGAAACATTTGGCAATGTGGTTATTGAGGCGATGGCAAGTGGTTTACCGATTATTGCGTATGATTATGCCTGTGCCCAACTTCATGGCAAACATACTCAAACAGGTTGGTTATGTTCAATTGGCGATATTCAACAGTTAACGCAACATGTGTTGCATATTCCAGATAACAGCACACTCAAACGTATGGGACAACAGGCCATGCGTGATGTTCAAAGCATCGGATGGCAACATCCCGTACAACAATTCGAAGAAGCACTATATCAGGTCACGCAGTATGCAAAACGGCTGACCTAGTTCATCTCAAATAATGAGAGGAGAGTGAAAAATGAATTTTAAAAATACCAAACAAAATAAAAATGCTCGATCTCGATCTTAGAGGTTGTTTATATCTCAATAACTTATCGCACACTCAAAGTGTTGCAACTTTCTTTAAAACCATCAGTCGTTTAGGGGATGGTGCTTTTTGGTGTGCGATGCTGATCATCGTCTGGCTGCAAAAAGTTTGGATGTATGGCTTGCAATTGCTCTATGTTGTGGTCGCAGGTCTGTTAGGAACGGGGATCTATAAATTCCTGAAGCATAAGACAGTTCGTCCAAGACCTTACCAAGTTCATCAGGTGATTATTTTAGGTGAGCGCCCTTTGGATCACTTTAGTTTTCCATCTGGTCATACTTTACATGCAGTGATGGCAACCATCGTCTTTGGTTATATCCAACCCCTGATGTTATTCATCATGATGCCTTTTACCGTCTTGATTGCATTGTCACGAATGGTTTTAGGATTGCATTATCCAAGTGATGTGATTGTTGGGGCACTAATTGGTGCATGTGTCGCAAGCTTGATTGTTTTAACTGCGCCTTATTTAGGAGTTATTCTATGATGGTTTATTTATTGGTGGTGTGTAACTTCATTTTTAAAGAATCAGATGACTTTGATCATCAAGGTTTTAATTTTGAATGATGGCCTACACTTAATCGCAAACATAGACGAATTGTCCACAGCCCCTAAGATTTGGTAAAGTAGTAGAGTTAAATAAAGCAAAGGAACATGAGCATGGGCTTACGTTGGACAGACACGATTGACATCGCAATTGAACTCAGTGAAGCGCACCCAGATGTGGATCCACAATGGGTGCGTTTTACTGATATGCATGCTTGGATTTGTGCTTTGCCAGAGTTTAGTGATGATCCAACAAAATCAACAGAAGGTTTGTTGGAAGCCATTCAAATGGCATGGATTGATGAAGCAAATTAATCGCTTCTCGATGTAATTCAATGGTGGAATGCCACTACACATCGAAAAATCCAATTTTTTTACAGATTAAAAGCGGAAAATTATCCATTATTCGGTATAATGCGCCAAAAATTTCGTGTCAAATTGACTTAAGGAGCCAATCATGGCTATTGAACGTACTTTATCTATCGTAAAACCAGATGCAGTTGCTAAAAACCACATCGGTGACATCTTTGCTCGTTTCGAAAAAGCTGGTCTTAAAATCGTTGCGACTAAAATGAAACACCTTTCTAAAGCTGAAGCTGAAGGTTTCTATGCTGAACATAAAGAACGTGGTTTCTTTGGTGACTTAGTTGCATTCATGACTTCTGGCCCAGTTGTAGTATCTGTTCTTGAAGGCGAAAACGCTGTTCTTGCTCACCGTGAAATTCTTGGTGCGACAAACCCTAAAGAAGCAGCTCCTGGTACAATCCGTGCAGATTTCGCTGTAAGCATCGATGAAAATGCTGCTCACGGTTCTGACTCAGTTGCATCTGCTGATCGTGAAGTAAACTACTTCTTTGCTCAAACTGAAGTTTGCCCACGTACTCGTTAATTCGACGTATTTAGGGTCTATTTTTCTCATCCAATAAATCTTCGATTTATGAATTGATAACAGACCCGAAACCAGATAAGTGATATACTACTTGTCTGGTTTTTTTATTTTTGTAGTTCTTATTGTTCAAATACTGATCAATATTTTTCATTCTACGGCATGATTTAGGTAATCCCCATGAGTTCTGAAGTTGTCGCTTCATCGTTAAATTTAGATGAACAGCAGCCTGCATCGTCACATACAGTACAGGCTGACCGTGTTCAGTCTGCACATGCACAGAAAGTGAATTTACTTGGCATGTCACGTCCACAATTGGAAAAATTCTTCGAAGAAATGGGGGAGAAAAAATTCCGTGCTGGGCAAGTAATGAAATGGATTCATCAGTTTTTTGTGACTGATTTTGCTGAAATGACCAATATTTCAGGCAAACTTCGTGAAAAGTTGGAACGAATTTGCGAGATTAAGGCACCTGAAGTTGTTCATCGCAATTATTCAAAAGACGGCACACGTAAATGGGTGTTCCGTGTAGGCGATGGTGCAGGTTCATTGGTTGAAACCGTATTGATTCCTGCTGAAGACAAGACAGGTTCACGTAAAACCTTATGTATTTCTTCACAAGTCGGTTGTGCGCTTGACTGTTCATTCTGTTCAACAGGTAAGCAGGGTTTTCAGCGTGATTTATTGCCAGATGAAATCATTGGGCAATTGTGGGTGGCTAACTACTCTTATATGGAAGACGTGCCAGTCGCAGAGCGTGAACGTTCAGTCACCAATGTGGTTATGATGGGGATGGGTGAACCACTGCTGAATTATGATGCAGTATTGAGTTCAATGAATATCATGCTGGATGATTTTGCTTACGGAATGTCAAAGCGTCGCGTTACATTATCCACATCTGGTGTTGTTCCAAAAATTGATCAACTGGCACAAGATATTGATGTTGCTTTGGCGATTTCTTTACATGCGCCGAATGATGAATTACGCAATGAATTGGTACCAATCAATAAGAAATATCCTTTGGCACAATTAATTGCTGCATGTCAGCGTTATATTGCCAAAGATGGTAATGAAAGTTCACGTAAGCATGTGACGATAGAATATGTGATGTTGGATGGTGTGAATGATCACCCTGAACATGCACAACAAATGATTAAATTGCTGAAAAACTTACCTAGCAAAATTAATTTAATTCCATTTAACCCATTTCCACACGCACCTTATGGGCGTACAAGTCGAAATCGTATTATTTCTTTCCAAAAAACTTTGTCTGATGCAGGTTTTGTGTGTACGATTCGTCAGACACGTGGTGATGATATTGATGCAGCTTGTGGTCAATTGGTCGGTCAGGTAGCAGACCGTACGCGCCGTGCAGAACAGTGGAAAAAGAAAGTGGCGGAACGTGGTGAGATAATACGTTCACAAGGTTAATGATTGGTAGACATACATTTATATCAACAAAGAATCAGGGGCTGACTTTGAGAAAATCGATGTATCAAAAAGCAGTTGTAATATTGGCAATTGGTTTATCTGCATTGGTCGTACAGGGTTGTCAAACGACAAACTCAGATACAATTATAAAAAAAGATCCTGAGAAAGCCGTTAAAGTCCGCACCCAGTTAGCTGCTGAGTACATTCGATCAGGTGATTTGGATGCTGCCAAACGTGCGTTGGATCAAGCCCTAGAAACAGATTCACGAGATTCAGCTGCCAATATGATGATGGGGGTTTTACTACAACAAGGTAGTAAGATCAGCATGGAAAAAGCGGATGGTTATTTTAAGCGTGCGATTTCCAGCGACCCGAAAAATGCACAGGCCCGTAATAATTATGGAACATATTTATTTGTTACTGAGCGTTATAATGATGCAATTGAGCAGTTAAGTATCGCAGGCGCATCTCTTGGATATGATCAGCGTTACAAAGCTTTAGAAAATTTAGGGCGAGTTTATTTGAAAGTCGGTGATAGTGTAAATGCCGAAAAAGCTTTTAAAAATGCCCTGCAAGTCAATCGCGATTCGATCATTTCTTTGGTAGAGTTGTCTGAGATTTTCTATTTGCAACAAAAAAATGCGCAAGCAAGTCAACTTTATGAACAATATGTTCGTTTAGTAGGTCAGGACAAACAGGGTGCACGTGCACTCTGGATTGGTTTACGTATTGCACGTGCCAATAATGACCAGATGGGAATGCAGGTACTGGTGAACCAGTTACGTGCATTATTCCCTGACAGTAAAGAATATCAACGTTATCTGCAATTACAGTACAGTACTGAGGCCGTATGGAAGTAAATCCTAATTCACAGCAACCTACAGGTTCAAACGTAGCATCTAATGGTTTAGGAAATGTTCAACGTCCAGGTGAGTACTTGCGTCAAATTCGAGTCTCGAAGAACCTAGACATTCAAGATGTTGCAAAAGAGCTGAAAATGCCTGTAAAAACCTTACAAGCATTAGAGCAAGATGAATATAAATCTTTGCCAGAAGCGACTTTTATTAAAGGCTATTATCGTTCATATGCAAAGTTTTTGGGTGTTGATGCAACTGTCATCATTCAACGTTTTGATGAAATTTATCAAAATGATACAGGGCTTTTGCCGAACCATGCATTGAACAATTCTCCGATTAAGATCATGGGTAAGCTTCCGGGTTCAAACAGCGATCGTAATAAAAAATGGTTGAAGCGTGCTTTAATTGCCATTGTTGCGATTGCCGTGATTTGGGCTTTGATCGCAGGAATTCAAAAGTTTACATCAAGTAAAAGTAATGACACTGATGCTAAACCACAAGAGTCTGAAGTAGAGGTATTGAACTTAAACAATTCAACTGCGACTTCAGGTGATCAAATGGTGTTGAATTTTAGTCATCCAACTTCTGTGCATATTGTGGATAGCACAGGAAAAGTTTTGGCAACTGGTCGTCAATCTGCGACATTGACATTGAGTGGTCAGTCACCATTCCAAATTCGACTCGATGATGCAACTGCTGTGTCATTAAACCTTAATAATGAACAGATTTCATTGTCTCCATATACAGTGAACGGAAAAGCAGAATTCCGTTTGTCACGTTAATGGGCAAGAGTAGATAAGATCATGATTGAGAATCCAATCAAGCGCCGTCCAACACGTAAAATACGTGTGGGTTCGGTGTATGTCGGTGGTGATGCCCCGATCAGTATTCAAAGTATGACCAATACTGAAACATGCGATGTCGATGCAACTGTTGCTCAGATTCAACGCTGTGCAGACGTTGGTGCTGATATTATGCGCGTTTCAGTACCGACGATGGAAGCTGCTGAAGCTTTTGGTGAAATTCGTAAGCGTGTTACTGTTCCTTTGGTGGCGGACATTCATTTCGATTATAAGATTGCTTTGAAAGTCGCTGATATGGGTGCAGATTGTTTGCGTATCAACCCAGGCAATATTGGTTCTGAAGCCAAAATTCGTGAGGTTGTCGCAGCAGCACGTCATCATGATATTTCGATGCGTATTGGTGTAAATGCTGGATCTTTAGAAAAAGATATTCAAAAGAAATATGGTGAACCAACAGGGCAGGCTTTGCTTGAGTCTGCGATGCGCCATATTGATATTTTGGATCGTTTGGATTTTCATGAGTTTAAAGTGTCGGTAAAAGCGTCAAATGTATTTTTGACGATGGATGCTTATCGTTTATTATCTTCACAGATTGATAACCCGCTGCATTTGGGTGTGACTGAAGCAGGGGTATATCGTACAGGTTCAGTCAAATCTGCGATTGCCTTGGGTGGTTTGTTGATGGATGGCATCGGTGACACGATGCGTATCTCATTGGCAGCAGAGCCAGAAGAAGAAGTTAAAATTGGTTTTGATATTTTAAAATCATTGAGTCTTCGTTCAAATGGGATCAACTTTATTGCTTGCCCAAGCTGTTCACGTCAAGAATTTAACGTGATTAAGGTCATGCAAGCCCTTGAAGAGCGTTTAGAAGATATTCGTACTCCGATGGATGTATCTGTCATTGGGTGTAAGGTAAATGGTCCGGGTGAAGCCAAAGAAGCTGATATTGGTATTGTCGGTGCAAGTCCTCGCTCACTCGTGTATCGTAATGGCGAAAAGAGCCATTTAATAGATACAAATCAGTTGGTTGATGAAATCGAAACGATGGTTCGTCAACGTGTTCAAGAGCTTGAAAAAGCTAAAGCTAAAGAGATTATCCGTAGTTCATCATGAGTTCAATTGTCGCAATTAAAGGTTTTAACGATGTTCTTCCAACGCAAACTGCTGCATGGAGACGTCTTGAGCAACATTTAGCATCGCTGATGGATGCTTATGGTTATCAGCAAATCCGTTTGCCGATCGTTGAACATACCCATTTGTTTAAACGTTCAATTGGCGATGCAACTGATATTGTTGAAAAGGAAATGTATACATTTCTGGATAAAGGTAACCCACCTGAATCTTTAACATTGCGTCCAGAAGGGACTGCGGGCTGCGTACGTGCGATGTTGGAACATAACTTGTTGCGTGGGGCGAACCCACGTGTTTGGTATGTGGGTCCAATGTTCCGTTATGAGAAACCTCAAAAAGGGCGTTACCGTCAATTCCATCAATTTGGTGTTGAAACTTTTGGTGTTGCAACGCCAGATCAAGATGCTGAACTGATTCTCATGACTGCACGTTTGTGGAAGCGCATGGGTGTTGCAGATAAAATTCAACTTGAGTTGAATACTTTGGGTGAATCTGATGAGCGTGCCGAGTATCGTGCAGCATTGGTTGAGTTTTTGACAGCTCATCAAGCAGACTTGGATGAAGATTCACAACGCCGTTTGACCACTAATCCGTTACGTATCTTAGATTTAAAAGATGCGCGTACTCAGCAAATTCTTGAAAATGCACCAAAATTACATGACTTCTTGAAAGAAGACAGTTTGAACCATTTTGCCCAGTTACAGCAGTATTTAACGGATGCTGGAATTAGTTTTGTGATTAATCAAAAACTGGTTCGTGGTTTAGATTATTACAACAAAACAGTTTTTGAGTGGACGACAACCCATTTAGGCTCACAAGGTACAGTTTGTGCAGGTGGTCGCTATGATGGTTTGGTTGGGCAACTCAAAGGTAAAGCTGATCAATCTGTTCCTGCTGTGGGTTTTGCCATGGGGATGGAGCGTTTATTGTTGTTGCTTGAGCAAGTTGAAGACAATACACCAACACGTGAGTGTGAGCTGTTTTTGCTTTCTGATCCAGCAACACAAGGTCAAGCCTTGGTTTTGGCTGAGCAAATTCGTGATCAAATTGAAACTGCAAACAGTACAATTCGTTTGAAAACAGGTTCACAAGGTTCAATGAAGAGTCAAATGAAGAAAGCAGACCAGTCTGGTGCGATCTATGCATTGATCTTTGGTGAGCGTGAAGCTGAAGCACAGCAAGTTTTAGTCAAAGAACTTGCAACAGCCGAGCAACATGAAATTCAGGTTACTGATATAGTGCCGTTTTTCATTGAAAAATTTTCGTCAAAATAAGCCGATAATCATAAGGAAAAGGGGAGTCAAATGAACGCAATGACTGATGAAGAACAACTGGATAGTGTGAAGTCATTCTTTAAAAAATATGGCTCGGCTATGGTCACTGGTGTACTCATTGCATTGATTGCCTTTTTCGGTTGGCAATATTGGCAAAAGAAAACTTTGGCTGAAAATCAAAACCAAACTGCCAAAGTTCAACAGTTGATGGATGAGGCTAGAGCAGCGAATGGTGATGCTAAAATTACCGCGGCCTTGGTATCATCCGCAGATAAAATTGTGAAAGACAATCCCGATTCAGTGCAGGCGATTCAGGCTCAAATTATCATGGCAAAACTTGCTTATGATAAAAATGATTATGCCTTGGCTGAGCGTGAGTTGAAAAAAGTCGAAAATTCTAAAATTAAAGATGCTGGTTTGTTACAAGTTGTAAAAATCAAATTGGCTGATGCGCAATTGGCGCAAAAAAAGTTTGATGAAGCTTTGAAAACCTTGTCAGCTGTGAATGATCCTGCATTTCAAGCCAGTGCTGATGAGATGAAAGGCGACATTTATGTAGCAAAAAATGATACTGAAAATGCCAAAAAATCGTATCAAGCAGCATGGAATGCAGTTGTTGAGCGTAAGCAAGAACGACAAATTTTACAAATTAAACTCGAAAGTGTTGGCGTATTAGTAGAAGATCCTGATCTTGAGCGCCCAATTTTAGCAACACAAGTGGATGAGTCTTAATGGATAGAAACTTTAAAATACCTTTTGCTTTAGCAATCTTATCAATCGCTTTAATCGGCTGTTCAAGCAATAAGACGAAAGAAGTAAAGATTAAGCCGAATCCACTCCCTAAAGTTGCACAAGCATCAAGCTTGGTTCAAGTATTTTCGACCAGTGTTTCATCGACCAGCAGTGAAGATGCGTTGCGTCTGCGTTTGGATACGGACAATGGTGTTGTCTTTGCTCTAGATCCAAAAGGTGAAGTGGCAGCCTATAAAGGCAAACAACGCCTTTGGGAAGTCAAAGTCACTAAAGAAGGCTTAAGCTCTGGTGTTGAAGCCGCTGATGGTGTGGTGATTGTTGGTAACCAAAAGGGTCGTATCTTTGCGTTGGATCAAGCCACTGGCGCGACCAAATGGACAGCTCAATTATCAGGTGCAGTGATTAGTTCTGCCTTGATTCAATCCAACCGAGTGATTGTTGTTGCGAACGACGGCACTGTTTATGCATTGGATGTTGAGTCTGGTCAACAGGCTTGGACTTACAAGTTACCAAGTGCTTCGTTTAGCCTACGTGGTCAAGCAACACCAGTAAGTTTAGACCCACGTACAGTACTCATAGGGACTTCTACAGGCTATCTTTTTGCAATTGATAGTCTTGCAGGTGTACCACGCTTACAACGTCGTGTTGCCGTTTCAGAAGGGCGTTCAGATATTCAGCGTTTGATTGATGTTGATAGTGAGCCAGTAGTTTCTGGGCAATATGTAGTCACGACAAGTTTTCAGGGGCAAGTCACTGTTCTTGATTTAGCGACACAACGTATTTTGTGGAGTGAAAATTCAAGCAGTATCAATCGTCCAGAAGTGACAGATGGTAAAGTGATTGTATCGCAAACTGATGGTCAGATTATTGCGTATGATTTGATTACTGGACAGCAAATCTGGAAAAATGAACAATTGCTGAATCGTAACCTTAGTAATCCTGTACTACTCGGTTCAACACTTGTGGTTGGTGATCTTGATGGTTATTTACATCAAATTGATCTTAACAGTGGAACTACACTGGGTCGATCAAAAACCAGCGGTGAAGTCCGTACCTTAAGAGTTATTGATAATCAGCTCTATGTTTCGACACGCAAAGGCGCTTTAAGTATTTGGCAAAGTCGTTAACTTATAAGGATTCTCTATTTTTTTAGTCTTGTGCTAAAATAGAGCCATCCGTAAGAATTTCATGCACGGGGTGATTGCAAATCAATACCCCGTGTTTTTATTTTAGGTTTTTCCTACTCTTCTTCCTATACATTTCTGATGTTCAGACCAGTCATACTGGCTGATCTTGAATAAAGGTTATTTTATGAAACCCGTAATTGCGCTCATTGGTCGTCCAAACGTCGGCAAATCAACGTTATTCAACCAGATTACCAAGAGCCGTGATGCACTTGTTGCTGACTTTGCCGGTTTAACTCGTGACCGCAAATATGGTGATGCAACTTATCAAAATAAATCTTTCATTGTCGTTGATACTGGGGGTATCGGTGAAAATGAAGGCGGTATTGACTCATATATGGCAGAGCAATCAAAGACTGCGATTAATGAAGCGGATATTATTATTTTTGTCGTGGATGCCCGTGCAGGTCTACTGGCTTCTGATGAGCAGATTGCACGTGAGTTACGTACCCTAGGTAAAAAAGTTTATTTGGTTGCCAATAAAGTTGATGGTGTACATGCCGAAGCGGCTTTAGTTGAATTCTATAAGCTAGGCATGGGTGAACCTTTGCAAGTGGCTGCCAGTCATGGTCGTGGCGTTCAACAAATGCTTGAGGATGTCTTGGTTGATGTTCCTGAAGATGAAAATACTGAAGATCACGATAAAGCGACAGGCTTGCGCTTAGCAATTATTGGTCGTCCGAATGTGGGTAAATCAACACTGGTCAACCGTTTACTTGGTGAAGATCGTGTGGTTGCATTTGACCAACCGGGAACAACACGTGACTCAATCTATATTCCTTTTGAGCGTGATGGTCGTCAATATACTTTGATTGATACAGCAGGTGTGCGACGCAAGGGTAAAGTTGATGAAATGATTGAGAAATTTTCAATCGTAAAAACCTTACAAGCGATTAAAGATGCACATGTTATCGTGGTGGTTTTGGATGCACGCGAAGGTGTTGTTGAACAAGATTTGCATTTAATTGGTTACGCACTTGAAGCGGGTCGTGCGATGGTAATTGCCATTAACAAATGGGATAACATGACGAAATATGATCGCAAACAATGTAAATTGGATGTAGATCGTCGTTTTGACTTTATCCCTTGGGCAAAAGTACATCTGATTTCTGCTTTGCATGGGACAGGGGTAGGCGATATGTACCCAACGATCCATCGTGCCTACGATTCTTCGCATTTGAAGGTTTCTCCTGCAAAACTGACTCAAATTTTGAATGATGCAACTGAAGCCCATCAACCTCCAATGATCAGCGGTAAACGTATTAAAATGCGTTATGCACATATGGGTGGACAGAATCCACCTACGATTGTGATTCATGGTAATAAAGTGGATAAAACGCCTGCTGATTATCGCCGTTACCTCGAAAATGTATTCCGTAAAGTGTATAACTTGGAAGGTACACCAGTTCGAGTTGATTTTAAAACGTCAGAAAATCCATTTGAGGGACGTAAATCTCAAATGGATGAGCGTGTTGCAGCACGTCGTCGTCGTTATGTACAGAAATTCAAAAAGGCTGAAAAGAAATTTAGAAGCTAGATTTAAATTTGTATGAATGAAAACCCAAAGTGAACTTTGGGTTTTTTTGATTTAAACTAAGAAAAAATCTTTGGAAAATATTGTGAATCGTACTATTCGGCTTGACCTTAATTCTATTCAAAATATTCTTCCAACTTTTCAGACATTTGATCGTAAGAGTCAAATTCAAGAACTTAAACAAGCCATTTATCAATACCGTAATCAACTGGTCTCTGATTTGTTATGCAAAGAAATCACAAACCCTAGTTTTGCTCAGACAGAATTTGGAAAGCCGTATTTAATTGATTATCCAAGGTTTCACGTGAATCATTCCCATAGTCAGCAGCATTATGCATTGGCAAGTAGTCAACAGATGTATGACTTGGGCGTGGATATCGAAGATCTAAATCGTCAGGTACGTTTTGAAGCATTGGCAAAACATGCTTTTCATCCTGAAGAGTATCAGAACTGGCAGGCATTAGACTTTGATCCTGCTTTTTGGTTTAAAGTATGGACAACGAAAGAAGCGATTTTAAAAGCTTCAGGTTTAGGGATTCGTTTAAGTTTGAATGAGCTGAATACGCATGTGCATATGCTGAATGATGGTGGTATGTGTATTCATCCATCATTGGGGAGTTTTGCATATCAGAATTTTCATTTAAGCCATGTGATGCTGACAGTTGCTTGGCGTTCTGAATTATCTTGCAAAGGTTTTGCTTTCCCACACATAGAAATTATTCAGCATGATTAAAACCGATCTGAAAAGGTTTTAACTGACAAGCTTTTGCAACAGGGCAGGGCAAATGAGATCAATTCAGTCTGAATTTAGTGTTGAAATCTATACAGATATTGATAGATCTGTTTCTGTCGCTATAAAGATAACCTGTGCAAATTTTGTGCTGAGTTAAATATTATAAATTTCACCTAAAAAAAGTGAAGATATGTTTATTTTTCAATCATGATTATTTCTTAAAAAAGAGTTTATTTATTCTGGAAATTCTCTATACTTGATAAATTAAATGAAAAGCAAATCTCCGAAATATTAATTATTGTGAATTTAGATTAATAAAAATGATCAATACATTAGGGTCAATGTGTGCAATTAAAATATCTCCTCAGTTTAATTTTTCTCATATTTGTGTGCCCAAATTTTGCATTTGCTTCCACGATAGAAAGTGATGTTGCTGCTTTTAATCTCACTACAAATTATAAGTTTCTATTCCTTGGTGGAGTATTTGTCATCTTGATGCAGGCGGGTTTTGCTGTTGTCGAAGGTGGCTATGAAAATACCCAAAAGTCTGTTTACGCACTCATTGTTAATTATATTTCAGCAATTTTAGGCACACTATTTTTTGGCTTAGTGTGTTCAAAAATATTTCATACTGATGTGCAGAGTGCTGCAAATTATCTAACTGCAATGCTGCATGGTTGGCATTGGAATCTTTTGTTTTTCTATATGCTAATGGCAACTACCATTACCACTGTTGTTGGTAGAGTCATTCCGAATCAAGCCTCTTTATGGATCAATTGGATTGTAGGCTTTATGATTGCAGGCGTTATTTTTCCCTTTTTCAGTAGCTGGGTTTGGGGAAATATCGTTTTAGGCGGTGGTTGGTTAAAAACTTTAGGCTTTGTTGATTTTGCTGGTTCAACTGTAGTGCATTCAACTGCGGCTTGGATTTTGTCTTGGCAGGTTATTTCACATCTAAATCACATGAAAAGTACGAAATTTCTAAGAAAGATTTAATTTTTGAAGATTATAAAATTCTATCTTTGGCGTTGGCTGGCTTTGTGCTTTGGTTGGCTTGGTCAGGTTTAAATATCGTTTATATTTCAACTTTCCATATTGATATTGGCTTGATCGTGGTCAATGCCTTTACTGCTTTATTTGGCGCAATGCTTGCATCGTGGCTTTTATCGCTTTTACTCAATAGCAAAATCGTGTCATGGGCTGAACTGATTAAAGCCGCTTTAGGTGGGTTAGTCGCAATCACAGCAAGTTGTGGCTTGGTTGGTTTCTCCTCCGCACTGATTATTGGTTTGGTTTCGGGTGCATTGACGAATTACATTCCACATTTGTTGACGCGCTGGATTGCATCAAAGCATATTCGTGAAGTTGTAGTGGTGCATGGGATTTGTGGTGTGTGGGGAACGCTTGCATTATCTTTAAGCCATAATCCAAACATTCATCTAACGCATAAAGCCAGTGTGCTTGATCAACTTATGGGGATTGGGGTGAATTTTATTTGGAGCTTTGGTGTTGCGTTTTTAGTGTTTAAGCTGATTTGTAGCATCAATTCAAAGTTTAAGGTTCAAGTTTAAAACTTTTGAATTTTCATCCGTTCCACTTCAACCTATTTGCCCTCTATTCATGCAATTTTTTTCAGATTGAAGAGTCACTTATGGTGTTCACATTTGTTAGATGCCTTATAAACTAAGTCTATAGGGGCAAATAGAGGCAAAAAAAGCGACATGAAGTCACTACTGTCCCATAGTTTAAATTAAATAAAAAAACCTGAGTCTAAATAGTTAAAATATAAGTGCGAACAAACACTTCAACTATAAGGACTCAGGTTTTGTCACATCAGAATACCGTATTTCATCAATTACTCAAACCCATTTTGAGACAAGATTTTGAACGTCTTGCAAA
>WNDP01000103.1 GCA_009912575.1 Acinetobacter bereziniae | reverse complement strand
GGTGATTTGGAAAATACAAGCGATCTTTTTACAGAGACAACCTCATATGCACCAAGCTCACCATACTCTGCAAGCAAAGCCAGTTCAGATCATTTAGTTCGAGCATGGCAAAGAACATATGGCTTACCTACGATTGTCACCAATTGCTCCAATAATTATGGTCCTTTTCATTTTCCTGAAAAATTAATTCCTTTAGTGATTCTAAATGCTTTGGATGGTAAAGCTTTACCAATCTATGGCAAGGGTGATCAAATTCGTGATTGGTTATTTGTTGAGGATCATGCACGTGCACTCTATAAAGTAGTCACAGAAGGTACAGTCGGCGAGACTTATAATATTGGTGGACATAATGAAAAACAAAATATTGAAGTGGTAAAAACCATTTGTAAAATTTTGGATGAATTAAAACCCCAGATAAATAATCAATCATATGAAACATTGATTACTTTTGTTAAAGATCGTCCTGGACATGATTTACGTTATGCAATTGATGCAAGTAAAATCGCTCAAGATCTAGCTTGGAAACCTGAAGAGACATTTGAAACAGGTATTCGTAAAACCGTGGAATGGTATTTAAATAATTTAGAGTGGTGCCGTCGAGTACAAGATGGTAGCTATCAACGTGAACGATTAGGTGTAACTGCGTAATGACAACAACAAAAGGTATTATTTTAGCAGGTGGTTCAGGAACTCGTCTTTATCCAATTACTAAGGGTGTTTCTAAACAACTCCTCCCTATTTATGATAAACCGATGGTGTATTATCCATTATCTGTACTTATGCTTGCAGGAATTCGAGAAGTTTTAATCATAAGCACACCTGAAGATATTGATGGTTTTAAACGATTATTGGGTGATGGGGTGCAGTTTGGTGTAGAACTTAGCTATGCAGTTCAACCAAGCCCAGATGGTTTAGCACAAGCCTTTATTATTGGTGAAGATTTTATTGGTGATAGCAATGTCTGTTTAGTACTTGGTGATAATATTTTTTATGGACAAGGCTTTACACCAATGCTTCGTCAAGCTGTAGCACGTCAAAAAGGTGCAACGGTTTTTGGTTATCAAGTTAAAGATCCAGAGCGTTTTGGTGTGGTTGAGTTTGATGATCAGAAATGTGCTGTTTCCTTAGAAGAGAAACCAAAACATCCCAAATCAAATTTTGCAGTCACGGGTTTGTACTTTTATGACAACGATGTTATTCAAATTGCCAAAAATGTAAAGCCTTCTGACCGTGGTGAGTTGGAAATTACAACAGTTAACCAGATGTATCTTGAGCGCGGTGATTTAAATGTAGAGTTATTAGGTCGTGGTTTTGCATGGTTGGATACAGGAACACATGCAAGTTTACTCGAAGCGGCTCAATTTGTAGAAACCATTGAAAAACGTCAAGGGTATAAAGTTGCATGCCTTGAAGAAATTGCGCTACATAATGGTTGGTTAACTAAAGAACAAGTTTTACAAATTGGTCAAAGCATGAGTAAAAATGATTATGGTCAATATTTGATTTCTTTGGTGAGCGACTAAGAATGAACTTAATTGAATGGATTGAAATACCAAATTTGGGTGATCATAGAGGATCATTGGTTGTTTTTGAGTCAAATAAAAATATTCCTTTTGATGTAAAGCGACTTTATTATATTTTTGATGCTAAACCTGATGTGCCTCGTGGCTTTCATGCACATAAAGAATTAAATCAAATAGCATTTTGCATAAAAGGGAAGTGTAAAATGTTGATGGATAATGGTGTGGAAAAACGAGAAGTCTGGATTAATGAACCTAATAAAGGTTTACTAATTCCGCCAATGGTTTGGCATGAAATGCATGATTTTTCAGATGATTGTATCATGTTGGTATTAGCGAGTGATTACTATACTGAAAATGACTATATTAGGGAATATACGGAATTTACTAAACTTGTAAATCGGCCATATATTCATCCCTTATCTGACGTAAAGTCTAAAAATATTGGTCAAAGTACAAAAGTTTGGCAATTTAGTGTAGTTTTTCCAAATGCTGTCATTGGTGAAAATTGTAATATTTGTGCACATACTTTGATTGAAAATGATGTGAGAATTGGCAACAATGTTACAGTAAAATCAGGCGTCTATATTTGGGATGGAATAACATTAGAAGATAATGTGTTTATTGGGCCGTGTGTTACCTTTACTAATGACAAAAAACCACGATCAAAACAATATCCAGATAAGTTTCCAAAAACGATTATAGAAAAAGGTGCCAGTATTGGTGCAAATGCAACAATACTACCAGGTATTACAATAGGTGAAAATGCACTTGTGGGCGCAGGTGCGGTTGTAACTAAAGATGTCCCAGCAAATGCGATTGTAATTGGAAATCCTGCGAGCATAAAAGGGTTTATTTCGAATGATTAAACCATTGACATCATTGCGTATTTTTTTTGCATTATTTGTATTTCTTAGCCATTTATCATTTTTGAAAAATGATGAGCAATATGCAAAATTATTTGATTCTATATTTAACGAAGGGTTTTTATGGGTAAGTTTTTTCTTCATTTTAAGTGGCTTTATTCTAGCTTATAATTATAAAGATAAATTTTTATTAGGATCAATTTCGAAAAAGGCTTTTTATGTATCAAGGTTGGCAAGAATCTATCCTGTGCATTTTGTTACAATGTTAGTGGCCTTGATTTTGGGATTAATTTCTTCATCAGATAATGTGAAATATATATTAGAGCATATTCTTTTAATACAAAGTTTTTTTCCGGATCAAAATATATATTTTTCTTTAAATTCCCCGTCTTGGAGCATATCAGATGAAATGTTTTTTTATCTGCTATTTCCTTTTGTAATATTTTTAAATAGAAGTAAAAAATTTTTATTGTTTATTTTATTTATGTTGTTGATATTTATATTGAATCATAAATTAAATGATAATTTGAAACATTATTGGCTGTACATTTCTCCAGTAATAAGGTTTTCAGATTTTTTATTAGGAATTCTTTTGTTTGATATATTTGAAAAAGTTAAAGAAGTGTATGCTAAAAAAAATTCTCCATTAATTTTCGAGCTATTGGTCATTTTCCTATTTATATTTTTCTTTATTTTTCATGATAAAATTGATTTAGGCTATAGGTATTCCATATACTACTGGATTCCAATGTCATTAATTATATTGATTTTTTCACTTTCAAAGGTCGTGTGTGACCAAAACTCAGTTAGTAATACTCTTTCAAATAAATATTTAGTTTGGCTTGGTGAAATTAGTTTTTGTTTTTATTTAATACATTTACTTGTTATACAAGTGATGAATCATATACGAGTAAAGTTATCTCTTAATATTGATTTATTGTTATTTTCTCTTATTATTTTTATTTTCACACTTATAGCAAGTGCCATAGCCTATAAGTTTATTGAAAAACCTCTCAATAAAAAGGTCAAGGAGTATTTATTGTGATACCTTTTTTAGATTTGAAAAATATTAACAATCAGTATAAAGCAGAACTTATTGAAGCTTGTACTCGAGTAATTGATTCTGGTTGGTATATTGGTGGAAAAGAGCTAGAACAATTTGAAAAGAACTTCTCAGATTATTGTGGAGCGAAATATGCGATTGGTGTTGCAAATGGGCTAGATGCATTAATTTTAACGCTTCGTGCTTGGAAAGAGTTAGGTAAGTTAAACGATCGTGATGAGGTTATTGTGCCTTCAAATACTTATATCGCAAGCATTTTAGCAATAACAGCAAATAATTTAACCCCAATTTTAGTTGAACCAGATATTGGAACATATAATATTGATCCTGTGAAAATTGAAGCGGCAATTACTTCACGAACAAAAGTCATTTTACCTGTTCATTTATATGGTCAATTAGCCGATATGCCTGCAATTCTAGAAATTGCAAATAAGCATGATTTACTAGTCTTGGAAGATTCAGCCCAATCACATGGGGCTGAAATAGATGGGAAAAAGGCTGGTAATTGGGGAGATGCTTCAGGTTTTAGTTTTTATCCAGGCAAAAACTTAGGGGCTCTTGGTGATGCAGGTGCAGTGACGACCAATAATGAAGGGCTTGCACAAATGTTGCGTGCACTTCGTAATTATGGGTCTCATGAAAAATATAAGAACTTGGTCCCTGGTGTTAATAGCCGGCTTGATGAGATTCAAGCTGCGATGCTAAATGTCAAATTAAAATTTTTAGATACTGAAACACAGCATAGACGTAAGATTGCTAATTTATATTTGACAAAAATTAATAGCCCGTTAATAGAATTACCATTAAATCATATAAATGCTGAAGAATATCAACAACACGTTTGGCATTTATTTGTAATTCGAACAGAACATCGTGAAGCTTTACAAAAGTATCTAGTTGAAAATGGTGTGCAAACTTTAATCCATTATCCGATTCCACCACATGAGCAACAGGCTTATAAAGAATGGAATCACTTAAGTTATCCAATATCAGAACAGATTCATGCGGAAGTAATGAGCTTACCTATTGGACCAACTTTAAGTTTGGATGATGCGAATAAAGTAATTCAAATTTGTAATAGTTTCAAAGTGTAAAATGAATTTACTTAAGACTAGTGTTCTGAATGGTATTGCTGTTTTGATTAAAACAGCCACAATGTTTATATTGAATAAAATTCTGGCTGTTTATGTAGGTCCAGCGGGTTATGCGATAATTGGTCAGTTTCAAAATTTTATACAAATGGTGACGACTTTTGCTGGTACGGCGATTAATAATGGCGTTGTTAAATATACTGCAGAATATTATGAAGATGAAATAAAACAGCAAGTTGTTTGGAGAACAGCTGGTACTATTGTTTTGTTTTTTAGCTTCGTTTTTTCGTTGCTTATATTAATTTTTCAGAAACAGCTTGCAGTTTATATTTTTCATGTAGAGAGTTTTCAATCAATTTTTGTATGGTTCGCTATTTTTTTGCTATTTTTTACATTTAATGCGCTTTTATTAGCAATATTAAATGGAAAAAAAGAAGTTTTTAGATTGGTTTTAGCAAACATTGTTGGTAGTATATTTTCATTAATTATAACAAGTATGCTTGCAGTAAAATATGGTTTATATGGTGCATTAGTCTCTCTTTCAATTTATCAATCCTTAGTCTTTTTTGTTACTTTCTTTTTGTGTTACAAGTCTGATTGGTTTAGGCTAAGTTATTTTTTTGGTCAAATTGATAAGGAAGTAGCTGGTAAATTAGCTGCTTTTGCATTGATGGCTTTTGTAAGTGTTTTTTTTGGTAATATTTCACAAATTATTCTTCGTAAATTAATTATCAGTGAGTTTGGTCTAAGTTATGCAGGTTATTGGGAAGCTATGACTAGATTAAGTACAGGATATTTAATGTTGGCCTCCACTGTTTTAGGTGTTTACTACTTACCTAAACTATCAGAACTACAAACTTATTCCGAAATAAAAAAAGAAGTCAGTAACGGTTATAAATATATATTGCCATTAGCAATAATCGCATCAGTTATTGTTTATATTTTAAGAGATTATATTGTAAAAATTATGTTTACAGAAAAATTTATGCCAATGTTGGAGTTGATGTTTTGGCAATTGATTGGAGATGTAATAAAAATCGGTAGCTGGATTGTCAGCTTCATGATGTTAAGTAAAGCCATGACTAAACTTTTTATTATTACTGAAGCCTTTTTTTTGATAAGTATAATACCTTTGACTATGATTTTTATGAGCTTTTTTGGATATAAAGGCATATCGATTGCATTTGCAGTAAATGGTTTGGTGTATTGGGTGGTATGTTCTGTATTTTCATTTAAGAATTTAAAAGGCATTAAATTATGAAGGCTTTAGTAACAGTTATTATTCCAATTTATAATGAAGAAAATAATGTCACATCTTGTGTTTCTATTTTAAAACAGCAAATAAATCAGAATTTTAATGTAATTTTTATTGATGATGGCTCGACTGATAAAACAGTTGATATTCTTAAAGAATGTTTAATATCAGATATTATTTTTAAATATAAAATTGTCTCTCAGAAAAATTTAGGAGCAGCTGCAGCTCGACAAAATGGAATATTTTTAGCTGAAACTGAGTACGTCATGATATTTGATTGTGATGATAGTCTATCAAGTAATTACATTGAAGACTTCTACAGTGCACATATAAATGAAAATGCTGATATTTTTATACCTAATGTAAAAATAGAAAAAAACAAAGATAATTGGATGGACTTTTCGTTATTCACTGAAGATGAGCAGTTAAATCCTAAAGATTGCATTCTAAATTCATTAGATGGTTGGAAGGTTCATGGTTGGTTTATATGCCGAAAAAGTATATTTTTAAAAAGCTATGATGAATACTATATGTATAATGTTGAAAAATATAATTTTATAAACAATGATGAAGTTGTAACAAGATTGAATTTTAGAAATTCAGAAAAAATTATTAAATTAAAAGCATTGTATTACTATTGTTATAATGAAAACTCTACAACAAAAAGAATTAATGGAAATAAATATTTGATGGTAAACAATGCATATATCTTATACCAGATGCTTAGCAGCGATAAGGAGCTTAATATTTCCGTGAAAAATGAATTATTAAATAGTTTATGGGGAACTTTTCGATATATGCATTCTAATAAAAAGGAATTAGAAAATTTAAACGAATGGCAATTATTATTAAAGGAGAAATTAAAAAAAATAAATTATTATGAGTATGTAATAAATTTAAATTTTAAAAGTAAAATCAAATTATTTTTACTTAAGTTGTTAAATTTATAAGAGTGTTAATATGATTGCTCCATTAGTATCAATAGTTATTCCTTGTTACAATCATGAATATTTTGTACAAGACTGTATTCTAAGTGTCATAGATCAAACATATCAAAATATTGAATTAATTATTATTGATGATGGTTCTCACGATGATTCAATAAAAATAATTCAAGAAATGTTACAAGTATGTAAACAAAGGTTTGTACGTTTTGAATTTAGATGCCGGCCAAATAAAGGATTAAGTGCTACATTGAATGAGGCTTTGGAATGGTGTCAAGGTGAGTATTATTCTACAATTGCTTCAGATGATATTCTAGTTGTTGATAAAATTGAAAAACAAATTAATATCTTTTTAAAGCAGGACAAGAATATTTTAGCGATTATGGGAAGTGCATATCTTATTGATGAAAATAATGAGGTTATTGGTAGCGATGAAATTTCTGAAGATATTATATATAGTTTTGATGAAATTCTTATGCACCAGCATCGATTGCTTGCACCAACACAGTTAATTAAAATTCAAGCAATTAAGGATGTGGGCGGATATAAAAATGATATGATTATTGAAGACTGGTATATGTGGTTAAAATTAACTAAAATTGGGAAGATATTAGTTGTTCCAGATTATTTTGTAAAATATAGGCAACATGAAAATAATACAATTAGACAATTAGAAAAAATGCATCAAGGTCGTTTACAGTTGATATCTCAATTTCAGAATGAGAAGCTGTATGATAAAGCTTTATTTAATGTTTATTGGATCAATAGTATGGAGGATTTGAGATTTTCTTCAAAAAATAGAATAAAAGTTGTTTTTAAATTATTTATTAAGTCACCTAATTTATTTTTTCTTAAATTTTTTAAAAAAATAAAGGAAAAAATATGAAAAAAATATGTTTCTTTATTGGTAATTTAAGCAATGCTGGTGGAACTGAAAAAGTAACAACTTTAATTGCGAATAGTTTGTCTGAAAAACAATATGATATTTCTATTTTAAATTTAGTTGATGGTAAAGTTCCTTTTTTTAAGTTAAATGAAAATATTAAGATTTATTCTTTGTATACTCAGAAAGTATCTTTCAAAAAAAATTATTTAGGTGTGGTTTATCGTTTAAGAAGCTTTATTAAAAGTCAAGATTTTGATGTATTGGTTGTAGTTGATAGCATCTCCTGCATATTTACTATACCTGCATTATGGGGGCTATCAGTTAAGCATATTTGTTGGGAGCATTTTAATTTTTTGAATAATAATGGAACGAGATTACGAGATTTAGGTCGAATGTGGGCAGCAAAGTCATGTGATATGGTAGTGACTTTAACTGAAAAAGATAAGGAGCTATGGCAAACGAATATAAAAAATGTGAATGCTAAAATTATTGCTATACCCAACCCGATAGTTCAGCTGAACAAAAATAAACAAACTAATTTAGATTCAAAAATAGTACTTTCAGTTGGTCGACTTGTGGATGTTAAAGGATTTGATTTATTGCTCGAAGCATGGAAGTCAATTAATGAAATCAAACCAGAATGGGAATTATATATAGTAGGCGATGGGGAAGAACGAAAAAATTTAGAAAACCTTGCTGCAAAGCTGAAGATTCAAAATAGTATCAAGTTTCTAGGTAGTCAAACTAATGTGAGTCAATTTTATGAGAATTGTTCATTTTATTGTCTAAGTTCTCGTTTTGAAGGCTTTCCAATGGTACTCTTAGAAGCTCAAACTTTTGGTTTGCCGATAGTTTCATTTGATTGTGATACAGGTCCTGCAGAAATAATAGTTGATGGGGGAAATGGATTCTTGGCTAAATCTGGTGATATTCAAGATTTAACAATAAAAATGTTAAGAATGATGGATTCTTCGGAAGATGAATATATCATGATGTCTAAAAGTGCATATCAGAATTCCAAGCAGTATTCTATAAATAAAATAGTTACCTATTGGATTGAAATTTTTCGTTAAGAGTTTAATTGCTGGAATAAGTCTCAATGCTTTTTTATTACTCAGTTTGGTTTATAATTTCTTTTTTTAGTATTTTCTTTACTTCAAAAAGAGAAAATAGAGTGATTTTTTTCTTATTTCTTTTATTTCTTTTTTTGATGACTGGAGCGCGCTATGAAATAAGTGGTGATTGGTATAACTACATAACAATTTATCATTTTTTTCACGGAGTTGATTTTTCAACAGCATTACTAATCTCAGATCCTGGGTATGCTATATTAAATTATATAGGGCAGAAACTTGAATTTAAAGATACTTTTTTTGTCTATATGTGTTGTTCTTTTTTGTTCTATAGTTTTTTTTATTTCTTTTCTAAAAGAGTGAAAAACTACTGGTTACCGTTACTTATAGCATTTCCGTATTTAATTTTAGTTGTTTCTATGGGCTATGTTCGCCAGTCTGTAGCAATAAGTTTTGTTTTGTTAGCAGTCTTATATGGTTTAGAAAAAAAATTTGGAAACTTATATTTTTTTCAATTTTAGCAATAATTTTTCATAAGTCTGCGATAATTGTTTTTATGCTTTTTCCTTTTTTTCTGCTCCCGCAAGTATTTATTAATAATTTTATATTTATTAATTATACTTTTTTCTCATTTTTAATAATGAGTGTTTTGGTTTATTTTTCTTCAGTTTCTGGAGAAAATGTTTATACAAATCAATCTGGTGAAATTAGCTCTGCAGGGGCTATTTTTAGAATAATTGTACACTTTCTACCTTTGTTTTTTTATGTTTTTTATCGGGTAAAAATTAAAAAAATCTTTAAAGATAATTATCGGCTATTTGATTATCTTGCTTTATTAATTATCTTTACATTGATGTTAGCTATACCTTTTTCGACGCTAGCTGATAGATTTAACTTATATTTAATTATGTTTGATATATTTATATTATCTTACCTATATTCAGAATTGAAAGCTTTTAATAGGAACTTTATGGTGGTTTCTGTTGTTTTTTTTAATACTTTAATGCTTGTGATTTGGTTGAATTTTGGAGCTTGGTCAGCAGCTTGGCTACCCTATCAAAACTATTTGATAAACTACTTGATGGAGTCAATTTAATGAAAATTCTTTATGTAATCACTGGTTTGGGAGGGGGGGGGCTGAAAAAGTTGTTGTTAATTTAGCAGATAAAATGACTAATAAAGGGCACCAAGTTAAAATTGCATACTTGAAGGGTAATATTGTCGTCCGTCCTGAAAATAAATCGATTGAATTAATTTATATCGGTTTAGAGAGTTTAATATATTATAAATCAGCTTGTAATAAGTATAAAAAAATAATTAAAGATTATCAGCCTGATATTATTCATTCTCATATGGTTCATGCCAACATTTTTACACGTATTATGAGATTTTTTTATAAAATCCCTAAATTAATTTGTTCTGCACATAACTCAAATGAAGGTGGTTTTTTAAGAATGCTAGGTTATCGTTATACAAACCATTTGTCAGATATTAATACAAATGTAAGCAAAGAAGCTACTGAATTATTTAAAATAAAGAAAGCTTTTGATTCATCTGCTATAACTATTTATAATGGAATAGATTTAAGTAAATTTAGAAAAAAAGAAGTTAATAAATCTGAAATTTTGTTAAATAATATTGATGTAAACAAAATAATAATTTTAGCAGTAGGACGTTTAAATGTACAAAAAGATTACCCCAATTTAATTAAAGCTATTAGCCTCCTAAAAGGAAATTCTTCTCAAACTTTTAAATTATTAATAGCAGGAGATGGTGAACAAAGAGATGCTATTGAAGAACTGATAAAAAAACTTGATCTTGAAGATGATGTTATTTTACTAGGTAGAAGAAATGATATTGCAGAATTGATGTCTGTAGCTGATTATTTTGTGCTTTCATCAGCTTTTGAAGGTTTTGGTCTTGTAGTCGCAGAAGCAATGGCATGTGAAACATTTGTTGTAGCTACAGATTGTGGCGGTGTAAAAGAGGTTATGGGTGGATATGGTTTAATGGTACCTCCTCAAGATTCAAAGGCATTAGCTGATCAATTGCTCAAAGCAATAAATATGCCTCTAAATGTTCGTTTAGAGAATAATAGGAAAGCTCTAAATTATGTTCATGAAAATTTTGATTTAGGAAAAACAACTCTGCAATGGTTAAAAATATATGAATCTTAATAAGAAAGTTGCATTAATTGGGACAACTGGTGCAAGTTTTTATGGTTTTCGGGCTGATTTAATTAAGGCTTTAGTTGCTAAAGGTAATATTGTTTATGCATTTACATCCGAATATACAGATGAATGTTTAAAAAAAATTCAAGCATTAGGTGCTATACCTATAACTTATAATTTGAGTCGTGGTGGCTTAAACCCATTTGCAGACATTCAGTCTTTCTTACAATTGAAAAAAATATTGAAAGATATTCAACCTGATATTGTATTTTCATATTTTGCAAAGCCCGTAATTTATGGAAGCATGGCAGCGAAAGCAGCAAAAGTGCCTAATATTATAGGAATGCTTGAAGGTTTAGGTTATACGTTTACGGATCAACCAGAAGGACAAACGATAAAAACGAAATTAATTCGTAACATACAAGTTTTACTCTATAAAATGTCATTTCCATGCTTAGATAAAATGATTTTTTTAAATCCAGATGATCAATATGACTTAATGAAAAAGTATGATCTAAAAGTTCCTGAAGTTCATGTTTTAGGAGGAATCGGATTAAATTTCGTAGATTATCCTTATACCAATGCGAGAATATCACCAGTTAAATTTTTATTTATAGGGAGATTACTCAAAGAAAAAGGTATATTTGATTTAATTCAAGCGATACGGATTGTAAAATTAAAATATCCGCAAATAGACTTTACAATATTGGGAGCAATTGATCATCAAAATATGGGTGCTTTAAAACAAGAAGAGCTTGATAGCCTTATTGTTGAAAAATTATTTGAATATCCTGGTTATGTTACAAATATAAAAGATTGGATTACAGATTCTAGTGTCTTTGTTTTGCCATCATATCGCGAAGGCGTACCTCGAAGTACACAAGAAGCTATGGCTATAGGTCGTCCAGTGATCACAACAGATGTTCCTGGTTGTCGTGAAACGGTGGTTGATGGTGAAAATGGATTTCTTGTTCCGAAGTGGAATCCGGAAGCTTTAGCAGATAAAATGTGTTACTTTATAGAAAATCCTGAGCAAGTGAATAAAATGGGATTGAAGAGCTATGAAATAGCTCAAGAAAAATTTGATGCTGAAAAAGTGAATTCCAAACTTATAGAGATCATGGGTTTAAAAGATCTAAATGAAAAGACTCTTTGATATAACTATTGCTTCAATAGCGCTAATTTTGCTTTCACCTATTTTTTTATTTGTTGCTTATAAAGTGCGTAAAAATTTAGGCTCCCCAATTTTTTTCTATCAAGAGCGACCCGGGAAAAATTGTAAGAGCTTTAGGATGATTAAATTTCGCTCAATGAAAAATGCATTTGATAAAAATGGTCAGCCTTTGCCTGATGACCAGCGAATTACTCCTTTTGGACAAAAACTGCGTTCAACCAGTTTGGATGAGATGCCACAATTATTGAATGTTATAAAAGGTGATATGAGTATTGTTGGACCACGCCCACAACTTTCTGAGTTTGTGGAACATTATACGGCCCATCAAATGCGTCGACATGAAGTTAAGCCTGGTATGACAGGTTTAGCACAAGTGAGTGGGCGAAATAATCTTTCTTGGGAAGAAAAATTTGATTTAGATGTTGAATATGTTGAAAAAAGCTCAATTTTTCTAGATTTTAAGATTATGTTTAAAACTGTAGAAGTTATGCTCAAAAAGGAAGGCATTGATTCGCCAGATCAAGTAGTTGGTGCCAGCCGTTTTTCTGGTACGGAATCTACAGATACTAAATCTACCAATCGTTAATTATGTTGTTAAAGTAAATTATGATCAAAAAAGCTATCCTCCCTGTTGCTGGTCTCGGTACACGTTTTTTACCTGCAAGCAAATCAATTCCAAAAGAAATGGTGACTGTTGTTGATCGTCCTGCCATTGAATATGTAGTTAAAGAAGCTGTTGCAGCAGGTATTGAACAAATTATTTTGGTGACGCATTCATCAAAAGCATCTATAGAAAATTATTTTGATCGTAATTTTGAGCTTGAAACAACTTTAGAAAATAAGAAAAAATTTGATTTACTTAAAGAAATTACTGAGATTTTACCGAGCAATGTCAGTGTGATTAGCGTGCGACAGCCTCAGCCATTGGGTTTAGGTCATGCTGTGTTATGTGCAAAATCTGTTATTGGTGATGAAGATTTTGTGGTGTTATTGCCTGATGTGTTGGTCAAAGAAAATAGCGCTGAAAATGACCTTGCGCGTATGATTCAACGCTTTGACTCATCGAAAGCATCACAAATTATGGTTGAAGCTGTGCCAGATCATTTGGTAGATCAATATGGTATTGTAGATGTTGAAGCCTCACCTGAAGAAGGTGAAAGTATTGTGATGCAAGGTATTGTAGAGAAGCCTGCTGTTGGTACAGCACCTTCAAATTTATCTGTGGTGGGACGTTATGTACTGCCTGCTAAAATTATGCAGTTACTGGAACAAACGCCTAAAGGTGCAGGAAATGAAATCCAACTGACCGATGCGATTGCAGCCTTACAAAAAATAGAAAATGTAGAAGCCTATCGTATGAAAGGTCAAACTTTTGATTGTGGTAGTAAAATCGGTTATTTAAAAGCTGTATTGCACTATGGTGTAGAGCATCCAAAACTCGGTGACGAATTCAAACAACTCATCAAAGAACTGAATTTATAAAATATTGGGTATGATATGAATATTTGTGTATTTGGCACAACACTACAGGCTGGCGTACTCGCTGGCTTGTTTGCTGAATATGGGCATCATGTGTATTGGTGTCCTCAAGTGAGTGTTGAAAAACAGTCCTCAGTTCACTATCAAGATGAAGATTTAAATCAGCTGATCCAAAAACAGATTAAGAATCATGCCATTGAATTGGTTGGCGTAAATCAGCTCCAATTACACAGTGAGGTTTTTTTATTCAGTTTTAATCCGTCTGAATTTGATCAAGCCAAAAAATTAGCTGAAGAACTCAAGCGAAGTCCCATCATACATCCGAAATTAATGATTAATGGTTCAACATTTGGTTTGGAAGGGACAGAAACACTTAAAGAAATTCTGATTGCCGACCATTGGGCGTATTTGCCAGACACGATTCAAGAAGGTAACGCAATTCAAAGCTTTACTGGACTGAAGCAGGTGATCATTGGTGTCGATCATGTGGCTACCCAACCGATTGTTAAAGAGTTGTTAAGACCATTTTTCCAATTAAAACATCAATATTTATTCATGCCATTTTTGGATGCTGAATTTACTAAACTGAGTATTTCAGGCATGTTGGCAACACGTATTAGCTATATGAATGATATGGCACAAGTGGCAGAAAAACTCAATATTGATATTCAGAATGTAAAACAAGGTTTAGCTGCGGATAATCGAATTGGTGCAAGCTATCTCTCTTCTGGTGTAGGTTTTGGTGGTGAGAATTTTTCACATGATATTTTAACGCTTACAGGCACGGTTGCTGGTTCTGGAATCAAGAGCCAATTACTTGATCAGGTTTGGAATATCAATGAACAGCAAAAAGAAATTTTGTTTCGCAAGCTATGGAATTATTACCAAGGACAATTAACAGGTAAAATTGTTGCGATTTGGGGTGCATCGTTTAAAGAAAATACCTCAAGTATCGAAAACTCCCCAATTCATGCCATGCTTGCTGCGCTTTGGGCACAAGGTGCAATTGTTCAACTCCATGACCCACAAGCATTAGAGCGAGTAACTGATCTCTATGGTGAGCGAAGTGATTTAATCTTATGTCATGATCAATATCAAGCCGTCGAAAATGCACATACCTTATGCTTATTAACTGCTTGGAAGCAATATTGGAGTCCAGATTACACTCAACTTGTGCAGAAAATGGCGCATCCATTTATTCTAGATGGACGTAATATTTGGGATCCAGAATTTGTCAAAGGACAAGGTTTTGCTTATCAAGGTGTGGGGCGCGTATGATAACGTCGATATTAGAGATGGATCAAAGTCAACAAAGCGTTCAACAATTACGTTTAACCGATTTGTTTCAGCAAGACCCACAGCGTTTTGAAAAATTTTCGGTTCATTTTGATCAACTCAGCTTTGATTACAGTAAGCATCGTATTGATCAAGCGGCATTTGACGCTTTAATTAAATTTGCAGATTCAAAGCAACTGAGTGCATGGATTAAACGCTTATTTACTGAAGAACCGATCAATTATACTGAAGGTCGGGCGGCAATGCATTGGGCATTACGCTTACCAAAAAATGATCAAGATTATCCTGAATTAGCTCAAGATGTGCACCAACAACTTGATCGCATGTTTCAGCTTGTTGAAAAAGTGCATGCAGGGCAATATCGTGGTTCAACGGGTGAAGTGATTCAAGATGTTGTCAATATCGGCGTGGGTGGATCAGACCTTGGGCCTCTTATGGTCAGCCATGCCTTATCCGATTATAAAGTCACCACAGCTAAACCATTAAAAGTCCATTTTGTCTCGACGATGGATGGAAGTCAGCTTTCTGAACTGTTACATCAACTACGTCCTGAAACGACTTTATTTATTATTTCCTCAAAATCTTTTGGGACCATTGATACCTTATCCAATGCGCAAACTGTGCGCCAATGGTTAGAAAAAGCATTAGGTCATCAAAAAAGTGTCGTGCAGCATCATTTTATTGGTGTTTCAACCAAACCTGAAAAAATGACTGAATGGGGGATTGCATCAGATAACCAATTCCTGCTTTGGGATTGGGTCGGTGGGCGTTATTCATTGTGGTCATGTATCGGGTTACCGATAGCCTTGCAAATCGGGGTCGATGGCTTTAAACAGCTCTTGGCTGGTGCTTATGCGATTGATCAACATTTTCAAAAGACGCCTTTTCAGCACAATATTCCAGTCCTAATGGGTTTATTGGGCGTTTGGAATAATAATTTTCTGGATATCCAAACCCATGCGGTATTGCCCTATGATGGACGATTGAAATATTTTGCATCCTATTTACAACAGCTGGAAATGGAGTCGAATGGTAAATCCATTCAACGCAACAATCAGAAAGTCGAGCTAAAAACCTGTCCGATCGTATGGGGTGAAGTTGGACCCAATGCGCAACATGCATTTTATCAGTTGCTCCATCAAGGAACACATGCCGTTAGTTGTGATTTCATCGCACCTGTACAGCGTTACAATGCCAACCAATTTACCTATGCCGAAAATGCTGAAGCATTGATTGAACAACATCATTTGGCTTTATCTAACTGTTTGGCTCAATCACGATTATTGGCTTTTGGTAATCAGGCTTTAAATGCGGATGAGCTGGAGAGTTTGCCAGAATATAAACAATATGAAGGCAATCAACCCAGCTCTACACTTTTATTACAAGAACTCAGTCCTTATAGTCTTGGAATGTTGATTGCTTTGTACGAACATAAAGTCTTTGTACAGTCGGTTATGTGGAATATTAATCCATTTGATCAGTGGGGCGTTG
>WNDP01000102.1 GCA_009912575.1 Acinetobacter bereziniae | reverse complement strand
GACACCCATGACTTTACAAGCTCTGGATACATTCTGAAGTTCTTCAGCTAAATTGAGTAAGCCTACTTTGTGTTTAATGATTTGATTGTTAGTATGCAACATAAGAAAGTTACCTTTGTTTGATTAAGATTCGACACCTTTATCAAAACGGGTAACTTTCTCTTTTTCAAGATCAATGTCTGATCAGATCTGAACTAATACAACTTATACATAAGATGATAGATCGCATTCATTTTATTGATCAAGAGAAAAGATATTTTACTGTATGAATTTTTTCAACAGATTGATCATATACAATTTCTGAGTGAGGAAAAGACAAACTGTCCAATGGGATAATTAAAAAAGAGTCATTGATATTTTACAAAATGTAGTGAGCATTTGATTTTTTATTGTGATTATTTGTATAGGCTTGTATTTGTATATACAAACAAGACTCATACCATATACAATGATTTAATATATTTTGTATGAGTTTTAGTCAATGTCAAGAGCGTCAAAGCACAACGATCTAGACTTATCACTAGAAGAAGATAGTCCTGTTCCATTGTATTTGCGCGTGAAACAAATGATTTCACAAAAAATTTATGAAGGAACTTGGACGGTCAATAAAAAAATCCCTTCAGAAAGTGAGTTGGTCAATTTACTCGGTTGTAGCCGTATGACTGTGAACCGAGCTTTGCGTGAACTGACCAGTGAAGGTTTATTGGTACGTATACAAGGTGTTGGATCTTTTGTTGCAGAAGGTCAAGGGCGTACTGCACTATTTCATGTCAATAATATTGCAGAAGAAATTATTGCAAGGAATCATAAGCATCATGCGGAAGTCTTGGTACTCGAACAAATACAAGCCAATGTAGAACAAAGTCGCTTGATGCAGATTCGAGAAGGTCAAAAGTTATTCCATTCTATCATTGTACATTATGAAAATGATGTACCTGTACAAATTGAAGATCGTTTGGTTGATCCAATCTTGATTCCTGATTATCTTGCACAAGACTTCAAAACGATTACCCCAAATGCGTATTTAATGTCAAAAGCACCTGTTACAGAAGGTGAGCATGTGGTTACTGCGATTTTGGCATCTGCACAAGAGTGTAAGTGGTTGAAAATCAATAAAACAGAACCGTGTTTACTGATTCGTCGTAGAACATGGTCAAATAAACAGTTGATCTCCAGTGCCCGATTAATCTATCCAGGAAGTCGTTATTATCTTGAGGGTAAATTTGCTCAATGATTGAGCTGTTAGAAATACCACACTATAAGAAAATGCGCTGGAAAAACGGTGAAGGTTATACGCTAGAAATTGCCCGTAGTACAGGAGAAAGCTTGGATGAATTTGAGTGGCGCATTTCGATGGCAGATGTCAAAAGTGCTGGAGAATTTTCCAAATTCAAGGGGATGCAGCGTTTCTTAACGGTATTGGAAGGTCAAGGAATATCGCTGAACATTGATAGCAAACTCAAATATTTGCATACACTTCAAACTGTTCTGTTCAGTGGGGAAAGTGTGGTGCATTGCGAATTATTGGCAGGTCAAATTCGAGATTTTAATTTGATCTATGATCCAAAAAAAATATCAGCACAATATCAATGGATATTTACTCAAGAACAATTCGAAATTCCCATCTCTTCAGATTTTATGTTTATTTTTAATCAGTCAATCAAACCATTAGAAGTCACGATTGATGAAAAGATTTTTTATTTACAGCATCAGAGTTGTTTAAAAATCGAAAATAAAAAATTATCAAAATCACTGATTTTGAATCCACAGTTTTCACCACAAACTTGTCTAATACAACTCACAAAAATTTAAATTTTATTGATACTGGTATCACGCATCCAACTTGAAGTTGTTTGCGTTTTTTTGTTTTCCATAAAAATAATTTTATTTTTTTCAGTTGTTTAATTAATTTTTTTAAAAATATTTAAAAATCATCTTTTCAAGTTTAAAGATTTGTGTAGTATATAGATGTATATACAAGTTGATACATTGCTATACAGTGAAAGCGATTTTATTCACTGGTTTAAACTCAAAGGAAGGAGTCCTATTGTGACAACAACGACAACAAAATTTCGTGATGTTGAGATTCGCGCACCTCGTGGTACAAAGCTCAATACAAAAAGCTGGTTGACTGAAGCTCCACTTCGAATGTTGATGAACAATCTTGATCCAGATGTCGCAGAGAACCCAAAAGAGTTGGTTGTGTATGGTGGTATTGGTCGTGCCGCGCGCAACTGGGAATGTTTTGACAAGATTGTTGAAACACTTAAAAATTTAGAAATTGATGAAACACTTTTGGTGCAGTCGGGTAAACCAGTGGGTGTATTTAAAACCCATCAAGATGCACCACGTGTACTGATTGCAAACTCAAATCTTGTTCCACATTGGGCAAACTGGAAGCATTTCAATGAAATGGATGCCAAAGGCTTGGCAATGTATGGACAAATGACGGCTGGTTCTTGGATCTATATTGGTAGTCAAGGCATTGTACAAGGCACATATGAGACTTTTGTTGAAGCTGGGCGTCAACATTACAACGGTGATTTGAAAGGGCGTTGGGTACTGACCGCAGGTTTAGGTGGTATGGGTGGCGCGCAACCTTTAGCTGCAACATTGGCAGGTGAGTGTTCACTGAATATCGAATGTCAACAAACTAGCATCGATTTTCGTATACGTACCCGTTATGTTGATGAGCAAGCAACAGATCTCGACGACGCTTTAGCTCGTATCCAAAAATACACACAAGAAGGTAAGGCAATTTCAATTGCATTACATGGCAATGCTGCTGAAATTTTACCTGAATTGGTACGTCGTGGTGTACATCCTGACATGGTGACAGATCAAACCAGCGCGCATGATCCATTGAATGGTTATTTACCGATTGGTTGGACATGGGAAGAGTATCGTCAACGTGCTCAAACTGAACCAGAGACTGTAGTAAAAGCAGCAAAACAATCAATGGCGAAGCATGTGCAAGCAATGTTGGATTTCCAAAAAATGGGCGTTCCTACATTTGATTATGGCAACAACATTCGTCAAATGGCGCAAGATGAAGGTGTGGAAAATGCCTTCGACTTCCCTAGGTTTGTTCCAGCATATATCCGTCCGCTATTTTGTCGTGGTATTGGTCCTTTCCGCTGGGCTGCACTTTCAGGTGATCCAGAAGACATCTATAAAACAGATGCCAAAGTCAAAGAATTGATTCCGGATGATGAGCATTTACATCGTTGGTTAGATATGGCTCGTGAACGTATTAGCTTCCAAGGTTTGCCTGCACGTATTTGTTGGGTAGGTTTGGGTTTACGTGCAAAATTGGGATTAGCATTTAACGAAATGGTACGCAGTGGAGAACTTTCTGCACCGATCGTGATTGGCCGTGATCATTTAGACTCAGGTTCAGTGTCTAGCCCTAACCGTGAAACAGAAGCCATGAAAGATGGTTCGGATGCGGTATCTGATTGGCCATTACTCAACGCATTGTTAAACACTGCGGGTGGGGCAACATGGGTGTCGTTGCATCATGGTGGTGGTGTCGGCATGGGGTTCTCGCAACACTCAGGTGTGGTAATCGTGTGTGATGGTACAGATGAAGCAGCAGCACGTATTGCGCGTGTACTCACCAATGATCCTGCAACAGGTGTGATGCGTCATGCAGATGCGGGTTATGAGATTGCGGTTGATTGTGCCAAAGAGCAAGGTTTGAACTTGCCAATGATTACGCAATAAAAAAATACAAGGATACCGATTACGATGCTTTTTGCAATTGAGCAAAAGGCATTGTAAGCGAACAATATAGTGCAAAACAGGACGTCAATAATGGAACTTTTAATTCAACCTGGCAAACTTACGCTTGCAGATCTCCGTCAAGCTTATTTAAATCCAATCAAAGTTAAACTCGATGACAGTGCTTATGAAGGCATCAATGCGAGTGTTGCTTGTGTCGAAAAAATTGTCAATGAAGGGCGTACAGCTTACGGTATCAATACGGGCTTTGGCTTACTTGCTTCAACAAAAATTGCACCTGAAGACTTGGAACAATTACAACGTTCTTTGGTACTTTCTCATGCTGCGGGTGTGGGGGAAGCTTTAGATGATGCGATGGTTCGTTTAATCATGTTATTAAAAGCCAATAGCTTGGCTCGAGGTTTTTCAGGTATTCGCCCTAAGGTGATTGATGCGATTATTGCCTTGGTCAATGCTGAAGTATATCCACATATTCCGTTAAAAGGTTCGGTTGGTGCTTCAGGTGACTTGGCACCATTGGCACATATGTCTTTGGTTTTACTTGGTGAAAGTAAGGCACGTTACAAAGGAGAGTGGTTACCTGCAGTTGAGGCACTTAAAAAAGCAGGCTTAGAGCCGATTTCTTTAGCAGCCAAAGAAGGTTTGGCGTTGTTAAATGGCACACAAGTGTCGACTGCTTATGCATTAAGAGGCTTATTTGAAGCAGAAGATCTATTTGCTGCAGCGACTGTGTATGGTGGTTTAAGTGTCGAAGCAATGTTGGGTTCACGGGCGCCATTTGATGCGCGTATCCATGAAGTTCGTGGTCAACGTGGACAAATTGATGTTGCCGCAGCATATCGTGACTTATTAACAGCGTCGAGTGAGATTGCTCATTCACATGAAGATTGTAGCAAGGTTCAAGACCCGTATTCGTTACGTTGCCAACCGCAAGTTATGGGGGCTTGTTTAACTCAAATACGTCAAGCTGCAGAAGTTCTCGAAATCGAAGCAAATGCTGTATCTGATAATCCTTTGGTATTTGCCGCAGAAGGTGATGTGATTTCGGGAGGCAATTTCCACGCTGAACCTGTTGCAATGGCGGCCGATAATTTAGCCCTTGCAATTGCTGAAATTGGTTCATTGTCTGAACGTCGCATTTCAATGATGATGGATCGTCATATGTCTCAACTACCACCATTTTTAGTTGCCAATGGTGGTGTTAACTCTGGCTTTATGATTGCACAAGTGACTGCTGCGGCATTGGCAAGTGACAACAAAGCACTTGCACATCCTGCAAGTGTCGATAGCTTGCCGACCTCTGCCAATCAGGAAGACCATGTATCTATGGCACCAAATGCTGGTAAACGCTTGTGGTATATGGCGGACAATGTTCGCGGTATCTTAGCAGTTGAATGGTTAGGTGCATGCCAAGGACTTGATTTCCGTGAAGGATTAAAAAGTTCACCAAAACTTGAGCAAGCACGCAAAGTGCTACGTGATCAAGTGCCTTATTACAGTGAAGATCGTTTCTTCGCACCAGACATTGAGCAAGTGAGTGAATTGCTTGCCAGTGGTTGCTTAAACCAATTACTCATTCCAAAGCTATTACCGAGTTTGTCTAAAGTGTGATCAATAAAACGGCCACATGGAGTGGCCGCATCTAACTAAATTTCCTCAAGGATTGGAGATTATAATGTCACAGAACTCCACATTACAGCGGGGGTTAAACACCCGTCATATCCGTTTTTTAGCATTGGGTTCAGCCATTGGAACTGGATTGTTCTACGGGTCTGCAACGGCCATTAAAATGGCAGGTCCATCAGTACTGCTTGCATATATGGTTGCAGGGATTGCGATCTATATCGTGATGCGAGCATTAGGTGAAATGGCAGTACATAATCCAGTATCTGGTTCATTTAGTGAATATGCATCTAATTATATTGGTCCGCTTGCAGGGTTTACCACAGGTTGGACCTATGTCTTTGAGATGATTATTGTCGCTTTGGCAGACGTCACTGCATTTGGCATTTATATGGGATTTTGGTATCCCGATGTACCACGTTGGATCTGAATTTTGTCACTGATTATGTTTTTAGGTGCAATTAATCTGATTCATGTCAAAGTTTTTGGTGAGCTTGAGTTTTGGTTATCCATCGTTAAAGTCAGTGCAATTGTTGCCATGATTCTTGGTGGTTTTGGCCTGATGTTCTATGATTTTCATGCTGAACATAGTGGTTTTACCACAGGTATTCAAAACCTATGGGTTCATGAGGGTTTTATGCCCAATGGCATCGCAGGATTAATTGCTTGTTTATCTGTTGTAGTGTTTGCATTTGGTGGTATTGAAATCATTGGAATCACAGCAGGTGAGTCTGAAGATCCTAAAAAGTCGATTCCACGTGCAATCAATGCTGTCCCAGTACGTATTTTATTATTTTATGTTTTGACCATTTTTGTATTGATGTCAATTTTCCCTTGGAATCAAATTGGCAGCAAAGGTAGCTCATTTGTCCAAATCTTTGAAAATCTAGGGATTCAATCAGCAGCAACGATTTTAAATATAGTGGTGATTACTGCTGCGATTTCTGCAATCAACAGTGATGTGTTTGGTGCAGGTCGTATGCTGTTTGGCATGTCGAATCGTGGTCAAGCACCTCAGGTTTTCCAAAAAATTTCCAAAAATGGTGTGCCTTGGATGACGGTTGTGGTGATGGCAGGGGTATTACTTGTCGGTGTTGTACTGAACTATATGATTCCAGAAAATGTCTTCATCATCATCATCGCTTCGATTGCAACATTTGCGACGGTTTGGGTATGGTTGATGATCTTGCTTTTTCAAGTTGCAATGCGTCGCAAGTTATCTAAAGCAGAAATTAAAGCTTTAGATTTTCCAGTGATTGGTTGGCCATATGCACCTGCATTTGCGATTGTATTCATGGTCTTTATATTGCTGATGATGGGGTATTTCCCAGACTCTAGACCTGCGATCTATGTCGGTGCAAGTTGGTTATTGATTCTTTGGATTGCATACACAATCTGGGTAAAACCAAAGCAAAATGGCGCCAAAGAAAAACCAAACTTAGCACAAAATATTGAAATGGAAAGCTAATACTGAAACTGCTTATACATGGCATTGCATAAGCAGTATGAGGAAATGTGAATGAAAAAACTTTGGACAAACTGTCATATCGCAACCATGCAAAATGGGCATTATTCTACAATTGAAAATGCTGCAATCGTGACCTTAGGACCACATATTCACTGGATTGGCCCTCAAAAGAATGTTCCTGCGGATGATTATGCTGAGACAATTGATCTCAATGCTGCATGGGTAACTCCTAGTCTGATTGACTGCCATACACATAGTGTATTTGGAGGAAATCGCAGCGTTGAGTTTGAAAAACGTTTGCAAGGGATAAGTTATGCAGAAATAGCCGCCAGCGGTGGTGGAATTGCCAGTACGGTTCGTGCCACGCGGGAAGCAAGTGAAACAGAGCTTTTGAATGCAGCCTTGAAACGAGTTCAGTGTTTGCTCAAAGATGGCGTAACCACGATAGAAATTAAATCAGGTTACGGTCTGGACTATCAAGATGAACGAAAAATGCTTCGCGTTATTCGTCAAATCGCGGATGCTTTGCCAATGACAGTACGTAGTACTTGTTTGGCTGCGCATGCATTAGCTCCAGAGTATCAGGGGCGAAGTGATGCTTATATTGAGCACATTTGCAATGAGATGTTGCCGAAATTAGCGCAGGAAGGTTTGGTTGATGCCGTCGATGCCTTTTGTGAGCATTTGGCATTTTCACCTGCTCAAGTTGAGCGTGTTTTTAAAACTGCACAGCACTTAAACCTTCCTGTGAAATTACATGCTGAACAGCTTTCATCTTTGGGTGGTTCAAGCCTTGCTGCACGTTACCACGCACTTTCCGCTGATCATTTGGAGTTTATGACTGAAGATGATGCCAAAGCGATGGCCGCTTCGGGAACTGTTGCAGTGCTCTTGCCTGGCGCATTTTATTTTCTAAGAGAAACCCAGTATCCACCATTAGATAGCTTACATAAACATGGTGTGCGTATTGCACTATCGAGTGATTTAAATCCGGGAACTTCTCCAACATTGTCCCTACGTTTAATGTTGAATATGGGCAGTACTTTATTTCGATTGACACCTGAACAAGCTTTGGCGGCTGTCACCATCAATGCTGCTTTTGCACTCGGTTTGCAAGACACACACGGTAGTTTAGAACAAGCCAAGTTTGCTGATTTTATTGCTTGGGATATTGAGCATCCCTCTGAAATTGTTTACTGGTTGGGTGGTGATTTATCTAAGCGGATTATTCGACATGGTACAGAAGTCTCATTTTAGTCCTATGCTCAGTTTCACAGAGTTATATTTATTATGAAGCATTCATTTATATGGCAAGGACGTAATGATGGTGAGGGTGCCGCACATTTACGTATCCATCAAGTGATCAATACTCAAGTCCATTCGTCATACGCATTGATTGGCTTTAGTTCAGATGAAGGTGTTAAACGCAACAAAGGTCGCTTAGGTGCAGCAGATGCGCCTGATGCAATTCGTGCTCAATTGGCAAATTTACCTGTACATCAAGCGCTTTCAATTGCAGATTTAGGCACAGTAATGTGCTTAGATGGTGATCTTGAAAAAGCACAGGCAGAGTTGGCTGATCAAGTTGAAGATTGTCTTAATTCAGGCATTCTGCCTATCGTTATGGGCGGTGGGCATGAAGTTGCTTTTGGTAGTTTTTATGGATTATTTCAATATCTACAGAAGCATCAACCCCAACAAAAAATTGGCATTATCAACTTTGATGCGCATTTTGATTTGCGTGAAGCTGAATGTGTAAGTTCAGGAACACCTTTTTTAAATGCTGCCCATTTATCAGCGCAATATCAGCAAGAATTTCATTATTTATGTATTGGTGTTGCTAAGCATGCAAATACCCAAGTGTTGTTTGAAACGGCAGATCGTTTGAATTGTCGCTATATTTATGATCAAGCATTACGAGACAGCAATTTGGATGCTATCACGCTGAAAATAAATCAATTTATTGAAAATGTAAATGTGCTTTATGTCACGGTCGATTTAGATGTTTTTAGTGCCAGTATCGCACCCGGTGTGAGTGCTCCAGCAGTCAAAGGAATTGATTTATCCATATTTGATCCCTTATTTCAAGCCATTAAAAATAGTGGGAAAATTAAAGTTTTTGATGTGGCTGAGTGTAATCCAAAATTTGATTTGGACAATAGAACTGCCAAATTAGCTGCTTATATTATTTTTAATTATCTTTTTGATTGATGACAGAACACAAAGCATTAAAAGGACAAAACAACACATGTCGAATTTATCTTATATTGCTCACAACCATGGTCCATGGTCGACTTATCTTGAACAAATCGAACGGGTTACACCTTATCTAGAGCATCTTAAAGACTATATTGATACTTTAAAACGTCCAAAACGCACACTGATTGTGGATGTGCCGATTGTGATGGATGATGGAACAATTCAGCATTTTGAGGGATATCGTGTTCAGCATAATTTGTCACGTGGACCGGGCAAAGGGGGTATTCGTTATCATCCTGATGTCGATTTAAATGAAGTAATGGCGCTTTCAGCATGGATGACCATTAAAACGGCTGTATTAAACCTACCTTTTAGTGGTGCTAAAGGTGGCGTTCGAGTCGACCCTCGTCAACTATCTCCACGTGAGTTAGAACGTTTAACTCGACGTTATACCAGTGAGATCAGTCATATCATTGGTCCACAAAAAGACATTCCAGCACCTGATGTGGGCACCAATCCCAATGTGATGGGATGGATCATGGACACCTATTCTTCTGGACAGGGACATACTGTCACAGGTGTGGTGACAGGTAAACCGATTCATTTGGGCGGATCTTTAGGCCGTATTAAAGCCACAGGTCGCGGTGTTTTTGTCACAGGCCGAGAGGTCGCTGAAAAGATTAAGCTTCCACTCAAAGGCGCAAAAATTGCAGTGCAGGGCTTTGGTAATGTGGGAAGTGAAGCGGCTTATCTTTTTGCAGAATCACAATCCATTATCGTGGCAATTCAAGATCATACAGGGACTATTTTTAATCCAAATGGTATTGATCTCATCGGTTTAAAAAAATATTTGGAAACACAGCAAGGTGTCGCTGGTTTTGCGAATACTCAATTGATCGCAGATGAGGACTTTTGGAATGTCGAGATGGATATTTTGATTCCTGCCGCATTGGAAGGACAAATCACAGTAGAGCGTGCACAGAAATTAACGGCAAAATTAGTTTTAGAGGGTGCGAATGGGCCAACCTACCCAGAGGCAGATGATATATTAATTCAACGGGGTATTACCGTTGTTCCTGATGTGATTTGTAATGCTGGTGGTGTAACTGTCAGTTATTTCGAATGGGTACAAGATATGTCGAGCTATTTTTGGTCTGAAGAAGAAATTAACCAACGCTTGGATAAGTTAATGGTTCAGGCGATTAATGATGTATGGCATACCTCAAATGAAAAAATATGTAGTTTAAGAACGGCAGCATTTATTTTGGGTTGTGAACGCATTCTAAAAGCACGTATGGAGCGTGGTATTTTCCCCGGCTAATGATATTCATAATCAAAAAGAGCTTTTATGTATTTACATGAAAGCTTTTTTTTGGCAAAGGATAAAGCCATCAGGAATAGTGTTATAGCCCCCTAAGTTATTGAACTGCTCGGTTAGTTACTGTCGCATTTTTGAACCTGCGAATTATCCAAATCATCGAAAAAAATATTGAACTAAAATTCAATTTTTTTAATTATATTGAATGCTGATACCCTCATTTATAGTTTCAATTTCACATGAATTAAAATTTAGCGTATAAATAAACCAATCTATGAACAATTCATATAAATGTCTTCAATAAAATTTTTAGATCAATGAGTTAATTGTATGAACAATATCTTTTCAAAATGGCTATATATTTGGGGATTGGTGAGTTTATCTGGTGTTGCAACTGCGTTATCGGCTGCACCGACATTACAATATTCAAAAACTTATGATGAATGTACGCATGCTGCTAAAACATCATCGAACAAACAAAAATGTATCAGTGCAGAGTACCAACGTCAGAATCAAAGGTTAAAAAATGCTGAACAAAAACTGTCAGTAAAACTTACAGCCAATGACCAAAAAAGATTATTAGATGCACAAAAAGAGTGGCAAGCAATTCATACCTTTAAAGATAATCAGTGTAATCAGAGCGCATTTGATTATGAAAATGCGCCTACGGCATCAAGTAAAAAAATTACTGGATTAGACTGTGATCAGCAATTTCTTGAGCGAGTGACTGAAAGAGCGATTGAGTTAGAGCAAGGTAAGGTGAGAGCTGAATATTATTTAGATCCATAAAATTTAGCTTCTGACTTGTAAACTCTATCTAAAAACGAAGCAATATTTTGTGAAAAGCCATTGGATGATCTTGAATACAGATCAATAAGGTAAAATCAAAAACGAATAAAAGGAAATTTTTATGTGGATAAAACAACAAACACTAAACCATGTTCCTCAACAGTCGCTGAGTCGATTGAACCCCAATCTGATCGGTCTTTTGGCTGTGTTGACATTGGGGTTGTCACTCACTGCTTGTGTGACTACACCTAATCCAGTAAAACAAGCCGCTGATAAATTGGTTGGGCAACATGTAAACAAAGCCATTGATATTTTTGGTTCACCGACTTACCGAGTCCCTGCCAGCAAATTAGGCGGTTCAGCAATGTGGGAAAATTCTATTGTTTCTCAACAGGTGGTACAACAGTTTGTGCAAACTGGCTCTGAATATGCAGGTCAGCGGGTTGTCGGACAAACTGGAGGGCAAGGTGTTGTGGGTGCGATTTATGAAAACCAATATCGACCTACTGGATACTATCAAAACGCTGTACAAGAGCGTGCTCAATATCTATGCAATATCACGGCATTAACTGGTCCAGGTGACATTATTAGCAATATTATGGTGATTGGCTGTAAACAAAGTAAAGATGGTTTATGAGCTTCAAAAACTGACTGAGGACAGGGATCTGACAGCACCATTCTATGATGGCGCGCTGTCAGACCTGTTGCAAGCAATGCCTAATTTGGACGTGTTTTTTGAATATTTCTATTCAGGACATCTTAGCAACGCCTCCAATTATTAATTCGATAATTGAATCACCATAGCGTTTTAAACCGATCAAATCGTCAGGATTGGCTAAAAAGCGTAAGGCCCCATTCATAATCATACCGATAATGTTATGACCTGTATTTTCACAATCTAAATTTGCTCTAAAAAATCCAAGCTCTATACCATGCTGAAGATAATTGGCGGTGAGCATTCCTGCCATTTGCATCAAACTTTGAATATACTGAGTCATTTCTGCATCAATGGAGGTTGCTTCAAGCAATAGTAATTTTAATGTGCGTGGATTTTCATGAGCGAAAACCCTTAAACGTTCTGAAATACGCAGACATTGGTCACGATACTCCTCAATGTTTTTCACTGCTTGAGGGGCATTTTCACCTGTCAACAACGCCATGATTTTCTGCATTGTCTCTGAAATGACATGCTGTAATATATCGCGCTTATTTTCAAAATGACGATAAAAAGTACCATGCCCAATACCGAGCCGTTTAGCAATATCTGAAATAGCAGTTTGATGATAACCACGTTCAGAAAATTCTAAAAAAGCTGCTTCTAAAATTTCTGCTTGTAACTGTAATCGTTGCCGTTCAGCACGGCTTAAGCTGAATTGTTCACGCATAGGCAAAAAATACCAAATAATCTTTAATATTGTTAAACAATAGAAATTGACAAGTCATTCCGTTTTTGACATTTTATTCCAGTCGATCACATTCTAAGCGATTTTTAATATGGAACAAAAGAAAAATAATGCAAAGGATAAAAACTTTTATCAAGTGATTATCGTAGGTGGTGGTTTTGCAGGTCTTGGCGCAGCGATAAAATTGAAAGAAGCGGGCATTGAAGATTTTATCTTGTTGGAAAAAGCGGCTGAGATGGGTGGTGTATGGCGAGAAAACACTTATCCGGGCTGTGCTTGTGATGTTCCTTCGGCATTGTATTCTTATTCGTTTGAACAAAACCCTGCTTGGTCCAGAGTCTTTGCTCAACAAAAGGAAATTAAACAGTATTTGTTTGATGTTGTTGATAAATACAAAGTGATGCCCCATGTGCATTTAAATCGTGAAGCGCTTGCAGCTCAATGGTCGGATACAGAGGATTGTTGGATCATCCAAACCAACCAAGGTGAATTAAGATCACAATTTGCAATTCTGGCATGTGGCCCTATGCATGAGCCTGTATTGCCGAAAGTCAAAGGTATTGAACATTTTAAAGGTGAAATTTTCCATTCTTCACAGTGGCGTCACGATATTGATTTAACAGGAAAACGTGTTGCTGTTATTGGAACAGGGGCATCTGCACTACAGTTTGTACCGCAAATACAGCCGATGGTGCAGCAATTGACTGTATTTCAGCGTACAGCACAATGGGTATTGCCAAAATCTGATATGCCTTTACTGGCTCCAGTACGTGCCATGTTTAAGCTATTGCCGATGACGCAACAGTTGATGCGTGGATCTGTTTATGGAATTTTTGAAACAATCAACGGTGGGATTCAAAGTCCAGCAGCCATGAAGCAATTTCAAAAACTAGCACAATGGCATTTGAATTATCATATTAAAAATCCGCAATTACGCCAAAAGCTCACTCCTGATTTTATTATTGGCTGTAAGCGTATTTTACAATCTAACAATTGGTATCCAGCATTGGCACAAGACAATGTACAGGTGATTGCCAGTGGTTTAACAGAAATCAAAGCAAATACCTTAATTGCTGAAAATGGTGAAAGCTGTGAAGTTGATGTGATCATTCTTGGAACAGGTTTTGAAATTGCTGAACCACCGATCGCTAAACGTGTATACAACCGTTTTGGACAACGGATGTCGGATGTTTGGCAAGGTAGTCCAGAAGGCTATATGGGAACAATGGTAGAAAACTGTCCGAATGGTTTTTTGATGTTTGGACCCAATGTCGCAGTCAGTTCTTCAGCATTTATCATTATTGAAGCTCAATTAGGTTACATCATAGATGCTTTAAAACAGGCGATCCGTTTGGGGATCAATACCATTGAACCTCATCCAGAAAAAACCAAAATGTTCAATGAGGAAGTGCAAACCGCATTGCAAACCACGGTCTGGAATAAAGGTGGATGTCAAAGTTACTTTATTGATCGAAATGGTCGTAACAGTACAGTCTGGCCGTGGACCACTTTTAAACTGCGTGAAAAGATGAAACGTTTTAATCTGCGAGAATATCGTGTCGATTATAAACCAGAGACAAAATCAGCATCATGACATTGACAGGATTCAAAGTGGTATTTCAGTACAAATAAGCATATTAAGTGCAGATAAAATAAAGGACAAATTTATGTTTAAAAAACAACAATTAAACGGCAAAGTGATTGCGATTACGGGTGCAGCACGTGGTATAGGTTTAGCTACGGCTGAGGCCTTAGTTGCACTTGGTGCAAAAGTCAGCATCGGTGATCTTGATTTGGCACTTGCTGAAAAAGAAGCACAACGAATTGGTGCCAAAGCATTTCAAGTTGATGTACGAGATCGAGCATCTTTTTCGCAATTTATTCAAGATACGATTGATCATTATGGCAGTTTATATTCATTGGTGAATAATGCGGGCATTATGCCAATGGGGGCATTTATTGATGAAGATCCAGCATTGGCAGATGCGCAAATTGATATTAATTTTCGTGGTGTGGTCATTGGAATGCAATTGGCACTCCCTGAACTGATCAAACAACAACAAGGACATATTGTTAATATTGCTTCACTTGCAGGACGTTTTGCCTTACCTGGTTCAGCCGTTTATTCTGGAACCAAATTTGCGGTGATTGGTTTGACTGAAGCAGTTGCAGGCGAGTTTCGTGATTCCGATATTCAGTTTACAGCAATTTTACCGAGTAAGGTGCTGACGGAACTGACTTTGGGAACTGAAAATGCAGCAAAAACGATCCCAGCTGTGAGCCCACAGCAAGTTGCCAATGCTGTCGTAAGTGCTTTAATAAAGCCACGTTTATTCATTGCAGTTCCTGATTATTTACAAACTGTGCATGGCGCTTATGGTTTATTGCCACAATGGTTACAAAGAGGGGCACGCCGTGTTTTAGGTGACGATGGAATATTGACTAAACTTGACCATTCTGCACATTCGAGTTATGCAAAGCGAATTCATAAGTTGGCAGAATAATTGCTTGTCAAAAAGAAAATTTTTAAATCAGTTCATTTGGCTTAAAGTAAATACTCCACTTTGAGTCTTTTTTATGGGTGTGGCTAAGATGGATGTCATTGCATCTATATTCAATCTGTCAAAAAACTCAGACACAAGAGTATAATTGTTTGTTTATAAAAAACTGCAATGCCACACTTTACATTGAAAGTTTAAATACCTTTGCGTAGGCGATGCCTCACTTTTCAGAGATGAAAAGATGACAAAAATCTTTTGTTTAGCAGGGTTCTTGCGCTGCAAACAAAGCAGTGCTTTGTTTTTGCTCATGTACCCCGCCCAACAGCGACATCCATGTCGCCCCACGGTAGGATCACTATCTAGGATTCAAAAGTACAAAAAATACTGAATAACCAACAGTTTCAAAAAGTTCATACATAACTATAAGCGTCATTTATGATCAATGACTTGATAGAAGTCACTTGTATGAATAATTAGGTGGTTTGACTATATCTGGATGCGCATTACTGTAAAACTGGTACCACCACATCTTATTGAAAGTTCTAAATTTTTATTAGGTTTTTTGGTGTTATCTTTTGGAGCTCAGCATGATTTGTGTGGCTAAGCCAAAAAATACAGTTCCCATAAACCATTTTTGTGCCTTTAACCAAAGAGTGTGACGATTTAGAAATTGCGTAAATGAACTGGCTGAGAAAATAAAAAAGGCATTGGTGAGTAAACTCACTGTAATTTGTACAAAACCTAATTTTAAAGTTTGTACAAGTACAGCACCTTCATGCGGTTTGATGAATTGAGGAAGTAAAGCCAAATACATCATGGCAATTTTAGGATTCAGTATATTGGTTAGAAAACCCATCAAAAATAATTTTGAATTGGAGTAAGACTGCACACTGTGCACTTCAAACGGCGATTGTGGTGAGCTAATGGCTTTCCAACCCAAATAAATCAGATACAGTGCGCCTGTTATTTTCAATACATCATAAGCAAGTGGAATTGTCATCAATAGCGCAGTAATCCCGAACGCAGCACAAAACATATAGAACACAAAACCAAGTGCAGTGCCTGCCAAGGATACTAAACCTGCTGTACGTCCCTGACACAACGATCTTGAAATGAGATAGATCATATTCGGGCCTGGTGTGAGTGCCATACCCAAAGCAATCAGAGAAAACGCAAATAAAGATGTATCCATAGTCAAATTCACTATTCAAGATCAGTCATGAGATAGAATGGTATTTTGTTGAATACATTCGGCAAGTTTTACTTTATCTTGTGGGTGTAGGGTAATGAAATAAGCACCGACACGATATTGCTCATTTTCAACTGTTTCAGCGTAAGCAATTTGAGCAGTCGCTGCAATATGAAAGAAATTTTCAGGATGACTTAAGGTCACATGAATATAACTGCCTTGCTTAAGATATTGTTGACTGATAAAACTAAAGCCACTTTCTG
>WNDP01000101.1 GCA_009912575.1 Acinetobacter bereziniae | reverse complement strand
ATCCTTTCTATATGTGATTCAGCTTGCTGAATACTTATAATCTTGATGAATTTCATCTTACATCAAGCGAGATTTTTTTTATATTGAAATAGGAAATTGTTGCTTTCATTTGTACTGAATCAATACGCTATGTTTATCACCAATATGAAAATTAAGAATTCTAGCTCCAAAATTAAGGATGTTATTTAGCTCGGCCGAGCTAATAGCTTCAAGACATTGCTTAAAAATGCAGTATCAAATAAAGCGCTGACTCATTACTTGAATTATTATTGTGAACTTAGTTGACTGGCATCTATTCTTTAATTTATTTCAGTCATAAAACCTATACAATCTCTCTTATTATCACCTAAAGCTGGAAATATAGCCCAATGCTTTAACAAGGTTGTTTGAGTAAATCCTGTTTCAAGCAGAACATTTTGTGATTTCACATTTTCTATATCACAAAAAGTATCAATTCTTTTAAGCCTACTGTTATTTTTTAAATAGACAATGACGGCAGTGATTGCCTCTCTCATAAAGCCCTGCCCTTGAAACTTAGCTCCAAGCCCAAAATGAATCTCACCATGATTTCCTTTATGAATAAACATCACAAGTCCCATGGCTAAGTTGGTTTTGCGCTCGCCAATAATCCAAGCAAAATCTTTATCGTTATTTTCCCATTTTGTACCACTCCAATTTTTAAACATAGACTTCGTTTGCTCAATATTGGCATGTGGTTGTCTTTGTAAGTATTTCGAAGCGTCCCTGTCTCCACAATACTCATGAAAAAGTGAGATTTCATCACCTTCGACAAACTTACGCAGAATCAAACGATTTGTTTCTATTGGCTTAGCTAAAACGGTGTAAGTATCCATACATACTCACTTTTCATATTAAAGACTTATAGTTACTTTACCATCAAAGCTTCAATCTCTTCGATGGACTTCACTACATTCTTGGTCAATACCAAAGGACCCTGTTCAGTGGCTACAACATCATCTTCGATTCGAATACCAATACCACGCCACTTTGCTTCAACAGTTTCATCATCAGGGGCAATATATAGACCCGGCTCTACTGTAACCACCATCCCTTGTTCATAGGTTCGCCATTGACCATTGCCATCTTTATAAGCACCTACATCATGTACATCCATACCAAGCCAATGCCCAGTGCCATGCATATAGAACTGACGATAACTTTCAGCTTCGATAATTTGATCAACATCACCTTGCATAATTCCAAGATCAACCAAACCTTCAACCAAAATTCGTACTGCTACCGTATGCGGTTCTTTATAAGCATTGCCAATTTGAATCGCTTCGATCGCAGCAATTTGTGCATCTAAAATGATTTGATACAAAGCTTTTTGTTCAGGACTAAACTTACCATTGACTGGAAAAGTTCGTGTAATGTCTGAGGCATAACATTCATATTCACATGCAGCATCAATTAAAACCAAATCACCGTTTTTTAGGGGCTGATTATTTTCTACATAATGCAAAATACAGCCATTTTTACCACCACCGACAATGCTGTTATAGGCAGGGACACAACCATGCTGACCGAAAATATAATTCAATTCAGCTTCTAAAGCATATTCCATCATTTCGGGACGAACTGTTTGCATGGCACGAGTATGCGCATCCGCACTAATGTTTGCTGCAATTTGCATCAATTCAATTTCTTCAGGTGATTTATGCAAGCGCATTTCATCTAAAATTTGATCAAGTTGCATCAGCTGTGTTGGCACGCCAAAACCGCGGCTGGATTCTTGTGCTTTGGAAATCCAATGCGTTATTTTGGCATCAAACTCTGTTCGTTGACCAATCCGATAGAATAGTTTTTCTTTATTGAGGATTTTGGCAATAATCTCTTCATCAAGCAGGTCTATGGCATATGCCTCATCTGCTTCATAGTCATCAATTGCTCCATCAATTCCTGCTCGATAACCATTCCAGATTTCCATTTCACGGTTTCGTTCACGGCAAAATAGACTATAAATATACGTTTCACCAGTTTCATCTGTTTCGAACACTGCTACTGCTTGGGGTTCGGCAAAACCTGTTAGATAAAAGAAACTACTGTCTGCACGAAATTTATAATCTGCGTCTCTGTTCCGCATGACTTCTGGACTGGTGCTTATAATTGCAATGCTATTGGGACCCATTTGTTCAGCGAGGCGGTCACGACGTTCCTGAAAATCTGCTTGAGTTAATTTCATTCTCTATTCAGCTTGTCTTTCAGTTCATTAAATCAATTTGGTGATGTTTAACTTACAGTTTGATGGGGTAAAATGTAAATACGAGTACAGCAATATTTATCCATTAATTTTAGAAATAAAATCAACAATATTCTGTAGAATTAGATTGGCTGATTGATTCCCATCAAGATCCTTAAAAGGACTTGGTTTGGTTAGCAAAATATATCGGCGTATCGTGATAAAAAATGGCTGATTGCGGCCTCTAAATTTTAGAGATTTATACAATCAACCATTTCATTAAAACTCAGTTGTACTTCATCTTGAACAAAAAATTTAACTTGGACGGTGTGGTGTAAACATTTCGACCACATTGTTACTTTCAGATGAGTCAATTGCTTGCTTCATTTTGCTATGAAAATTTTGCAACAAAGGGCTTTCTGAAACAGGCACTTTTTTTCGTCCCACAGATAATGATACAGGAATCAAGCGAACAAACTCATATAGCTCCTCATAGCTTGCTTCACCCTCTTCATCGTCATCTGATTCATCAAACTCAACAGATGCAACATCTTGTAAACTTTCAATTAACTCTTGTTCGTCTGCACGAATGTGACCTGACGCCAAACCAAAACCTAAAACAACCCCAGCACACCAGTCAGCCAAAGCTTGAACACGCTCAGATAATGTATGTTCATCATCAGGAAGCATAGGAAGATAGTCTAAATCATCTTCAGCAAGTGCATGTGATACATCTTCTGTTTCATCAGCGAGTATAGCCAACGCGTCATCGTCTAATTTTGGTACATCCAACGTCGATAAAATTTGTAACCATTCATCTCGAGTTGGTACTTCGGTAACACAAACTATACCTGTCAATAAGCCATGTAACTCACTCGGGCTTGAAATTTCCTCAATCCCTTTAAAATTTTGGTTCCAATCTGACCAACCTGAAATATCGTCTTGCATTCGCTTATCCAATCTCTATACTTCTGTATATATTACCTTTGATTGCAAATCTGTGCGACCCGTTATGTTAGAACAATTACAGCGCCTACAAACGCATATTGGTGTTTTAAAAACACGAATTGAAACTGTTGAGAAAGAAAATGCATCACTGTTAAAAGAAAAAGATAACAGTGAAGAGCAGGCTCATGCCCAAATCAGCCATAAAAATAGCATCATTACCCAAAAACAAGATGAAATTGATACGCTGACTGAACAGCTTTCTCAGTTGCAAAATCAATTTCAACAGCTCAACACTGATGCCTCATCTTTAGCTGAACGCTATAGCCGTTTAGAAAAAAGCTGTACAGATTTAAAAAATCGTTTTCAGGAAATTTTAGCTGAACGTAATGAATTACGTGTGGTTAAAGAGAAAATGAGCAATGAGCAACGCCATCATTTACAGGACATTAAAAACCTGCAAGATGAGCGTGAACGTTTGATCCAAAAAAATGAACATGCAAAGATCAAAGTTGAAGCGATTATTCAACGTCTTTCTATTTTAGGAACTGAACAAGATCATCATGCGCAAGAGATTCAACAGCTTGCTCATCCTTCAGAATCTAATGAGGAAGTATAATTATGTCTGAACATGTTACCGTAGAATTGCGTTTAATCGAGCAGACTTTCCGTTTAGGTACAACAACAGAAAAAAGGCATGAGTTAGAACGTGCAGGTCAACTTTTAAATGATAAGTTTCAAGAGTTCCGCCGTAAAGCACCCAACGTTGAACATAATAAGTTGGTGATCATGGTGGCCCTTGAGTTGATGCAAGAAGTTTTGGCCATGAATAAAACGTTACAAGAATATGCACAATGTGAACGTTTATTAGAAGCTATGCTGGAAGATGTTGAAAAAGCGGGTTAAACCGCTTTTTTTTCGTGCGGTTGATGCTATTTAAGCTCAGATATTTATAAATTGTGACCTTTGATGATTTGCCTCAACCGCTAGATTATGTATACTTAATACAACTCTGGGGTGTTCGCCAGTACGTCTATTCCCCTGCCGATACTTAAACTTATGGATGTGTTCTGTATATTTTGAGTGTATGCCCACCGCGAGTGGGAAACCCAGTAAGTGTACGTCACGTCCACCTTGAACTCATCGGGTTCAGGGTAACGACCATGCAGCGGCATCACCGGAGTACTTTTTTCTATTATAAAATTAATATTTAAATTTCTTTCAATTCCTATATTAGTGTCTTAATTAATCTCTATATCATTCTAAATAAAATTTTATATTTTGATGTACATGATCTTTTGATTCTTTAAATCATCTAAAAAAATTCTTCCTCAAATACCACACACAAGCATCGTACTTTGAAACAGAAACTGATATTTGGTTAAACCTCGATTGTCTTTATCTGTGATTAAGCCTCTCATAGCAAAGATAGCCAGTTAAACCACCACCCCCATCTTTGGGATGCTGGAGACCATCCATAACTGGAACTTTTTCAAAATCAAACGGTGAGACTCCAACGATACAGGAAACATTCACTCCAAACTGCTTAGGATTGGAGCGACGTTGATGAAAAGTATAAATTCCACAAACTGAACAAAAATAATGTGCTGCTTGTTTTGTGTTAAATCTATACTCTGTTAATTTATCACGACCTGCATAAACATTTATTCCTGAAAGTGGAGCAGACACGGCTACAGCTCCCCTCATACGACAAAATGAACAATTACAACGTCGTATTGTCTCAAAATTGTCTGACAACTCTACGGTGAACTTCACTGCCCCACAGTGACATTGCGCATTTAAAGTCATATTCATCCAGTTATTAAAGTCACGTTTACTATGTCTAAAATAAGCAATAACACTGAGACAAAGCAAAAAAATCATTAATATTCGATAAAGAATGAATATTAATTTTCTTTATGGTTTTTCTTCAAATTTGGTCTTACCATGTGAATATTATTCTGCAATTCAAAAATATGACTTAAAGCCTTTGCTATAAGTAAAATATTTTCTCTATGATCTAAATCAGGAACTTCTTGTATTCTTTTAGGAATACTATCCAGTTTCAAGGCAATCTCGTATAAATCTGAATAAATAGTTTCTAAGGTGCTCATTTATAATCTCTTACAGGAATTTTGGCTCATGACCCTACAGGTCATTGAAAGTCATTTTTTAATCATTGATTCTATCTTTATAAAATCACAAAGAATGGTCAACCAACAAACTCCCCCATTTCTTGAATGTTGATACTGCATAGACAAATCTAATCATCTGAAATGTTGCTATAGTATTTATCCGAATGACAAGAGTAGATGGATATAATGTTAATTCGCCTCGCCAGTGAAGCTGATCTCAAATATTTAATAGCGATCGATAGTGTTGCATTACATAATACTCAACGAGTACTACAAATTCACGTTTGGTGTGCTCAAAGTACATGTTTTCTTGCTGAAAAAGATGGAGAAATCATGGGTTATGGTGTTTTAAATTACCATTTCTTTGGATGTGGATTTATTGAAATGTTAATGGTTGGAGAGCATTATCGTCGTCATGGCATCGGACTTGACTTACTGAATGGTTTGAAGTCAAACTGCCTACATCCAAAGCTTTTTACCTCCACCAATCGTTCTAATTTGCCAATGCAACGCTTGTTACGCACTTCTGGATTTATAGAAAGTGGTCAAATTGAAAATCTTGATGAGGATGATCCAGAATTAGTATTTTTTATCGCAATTCCCCAATAAGTTACTTTTAGGCAATCACATTTTTAACTTATAGGGCAATCAGTCACTAGTGCTTTCAAATTGTAAGGTTGAGCGACAGCTCCATATTATGTAATCAATAAAGACAACATTTATAAATCAAATCATGAAGTAAAAAATGCTCATTCAGCTCTTGAGCTAATTTTTAAAACTAACAGCACTTATTCAATTAGTTAATCTTAGCCTTATGGAACATCGCTTTTATAAAGCTTTACTGTTATAAAATTAGTTAACCTGAGTTCGATAAAAATTCTTGATGAAAGATTATATCGTTAAACAGGCTGATTATTCATACGAGTGATTTCGATGATTCATTTATTTCGCCCTTTTGAATCATAGATGGTCTTGCTATCGTGAGGCGACATGGATGTCGCCGTTGGGTGGAGGTTCAGGACGTACCTCTCACCCAACGAAAGATTTTTGTCACTTTTCATCTCTGAAAAGTGAGGCATCGCCTACGCAAAACAATTTAAACTTTAGCACTAAAGCATGGCAGTGCAAGCTTTAGATCATCAAACAATCTATTGATTGCTTTCATTTTATTGATCAAGAGAAATGAAATGCTATTGATGGAGTAAAGTGGGCGATAAGAACTGCATGAATAGTTGAAGCACAACCTCCAACACTATGATTAAAATATGACAAATAAAACTTTAAACTTCAAGTTTATTTTTTACCCATTGGTAAAATTTTATGATCATTAAGTAACCAAATTGTAATAAAAGAATAGATCAATGAATTGATAAGTAGCTAGAGATAACGTTTTATCATTTCATTTGCTTGACGCTCTAAGAGCTCATCGGCAACCCAAAAGACAAATGATTGATTTTTAACTGTAACCTTTTTCTTTATATAGATTGTGACGATCTTTGAAGAAGTATCTTTAACTTTAAAAGATTTTTTAAATTTTACACGCCCGAGTAATTTGCTACCATTCCAAGGACCACCAATGCAAAAATTCATCGTATTTTCATCCATAACGCCAATCATGAATTTAAATTATTTCGTTGATTTTTTAAGCAATACTTTGGTCTAAACGAGTAAATTAAAGCTGAGTTGACTTTCAAATCATAAAGTAGCTGTTGGAACAGGAACAGTCTTTGGAATCATTTCTGAGCCATTGATATATAGTCAAAATACACTGAACAGCTTTTTACGCTACCCTTATTGAATCTCTACAACCCTTTCAATTAAATATTTCATTTGTCTCAAGGGTACATTCATTTGCAGTATTCCAATAGATGATGCATTCAGCCTGTTTATATTCAACCCAATTGAAAACATACACCCTACACTAACATCGTAGTAGCTCAATTTTTGATGAAGCGCTATGAGCTACTCACGATGGCACTAAGTGTTCAACACCACACTTAAACTTTAAAATTTTTGAGAAATACTGAACTTATAATCGCGCCCTGTACCTGTCATATATTCACCCAAATACATTTTATAGTCTCGATTAAACAGATTATCTATAGAGAAATTAAGTGTTGGCCCTTTCTCTCCTACAGGTTGCCAATCTGCATATACGCCATGGAGCGAGTAGCCTTTGGTTTTAGGTAAAGAAAAAGAAGATGCAGCAATTGATTTATCATTATCAGATAAGCTTCTGTCTTGAGCCGCAACAAAAATTCCTCTCCATCCCATGGTTAAGTGATGCTCAGGGACATTTACCCCTAAAGTTGCTGTGGCTTTTTTAGGTGGGATATCAACCATCCATGTTTTTTGGTCAAACCATGGATTCACAGGTGAATTATCTCGTTGCCCACGAATATATGAATAAGTAAGACCAGCAAACCAAGTCGGTTGATTGTAGAAAACTTCAGCTTCATAGGCTTTAATGGTGTAATCGGTAACATTTCGATAGAAACCATGATTGTAATTACCATTGCAGTCTTTAACACTGCCCTGACCTGTATTTGCATTATTTTCTGCTTGGGCTTGGCAAAAGGTTGAACGGTTTCTAAATATTTCGTCAGCACCACGATTACGATGGTAAGTCAATCGTACTTGTAGATGATCATCTGTACTGAACAAATCATCAAAATTCATTTCATTACCGATACGTATCGCCAGCATTTTTTCAGGAAGCAAATAACGACTGGTCGTTGGAACAGTGGTTGCGGCTGATTGTACATAATACTGCTCATCAACACGAGGAGCACGCCATGTCTTACTCACATTGGCAAACCATGTCATGTAGTCTGTTTGCTTCCAAGACATTGCCAAACGAGGTGACCAACCTGTATAGGTTTTACTTGAGTAATCATGTCCTGCACTAGGATCATTATAGCGAGATGCTCGATTGGGTTTCCCTGTGTTTTCAATATGATCGTAACGTAACGATGGTGTGATAATGATATTATTGAACTGGTATTGATCTTCAACAAATGCACTCAACATTTGCTGATCGCCTGCTGGCATATAATTGGGTTCATAGTATCCAAAATTATAATCAGGCTTGGTCACATTGGTTTTATCAAAAATAAGGGAATTTTGTTCCATCTTTTGATATTGCGTGCCGACTTTTAACTTATGAGTACCATATTTAGTTTCTATATCACTGATATTACTGAGTTTGAATGCTGTATTGGTATAGGTTACCCAACTTTCATTGCCTAAAAGTGCTGCTGAACCATTTACGCTTGGTAGTCTTTGATCATGCTGATAGGTTTTTGAATATGAAGCGATCGCTTTGAGATTCAAATATGGATTATCTGCTGGATTAAACTCATAATTTGCTGAATAACTGGTATCTTCCTGATCACGATAAACCAAACGCCGTTTCCATGCTTCATCATAGCCATATTTTGCAATATCTGCCTGTGTAGGCACAGCATCCTGATCACGCATGGCAGCAAATGGTTCCCAGCCCTCATGTCCACTGCGCATAGCATTGAGAGAGATTTTATGTCCATCCGCAGGATAAAAATTAAGTTTTGCTAAGTAGGTCTCTTGCTCTTGGGCAGAGTATAAAAATGTACTGCCATCTGGCCGTTTAACATTGCCACTGTCCCGATTGGTATAATAAAACAAGCCATCTACTACGCCATTATCAGCTTTACCATATACCGCACCTGTGTAGGTATTTTGACTATTATTTGAATATCGAGAATACTTTAAAAATGCCCCTACATTTTTATCTTTATCTAATAAATCTGTCGCATCTTTGGTTTCTAAAGTAACCTTCCCACCAAAACCACCATTTCCAACTTCAACATTATGCGGACCTTTATCTACAGTGATTCGCTTTAAAATTTCAGGTTCTATAAATACCGATCCCTGACGATATTTATCAAAACTTTTTACAGAATCATCTAAAGTAATCGGAACATCTGCTACTCCACCCATACCCAGAATATTGATCGTTTGACCACCGGGGCGAGGAGATCCAGCAGACCCAACACTTGGCATATTGTCTAAGAGCTGTGCCACATTATTGGCCTGATAACGATCAATTGCTTTTTGGTTTAAAACACTTTGTCCAAACTTAATCGTATCTTTTTGAACGGCTTCTACCACAATCGGCGTCATTTGATAAATTTGATTTTGCCCATTCTGATTTGAAGGTAGATTTTTTTCTGAACTTATTTTTACATGGTTAATTACAGGTGCACTTTCAACACTGGGCTTTTCAGTTAATACATAGCCAGCTGAGGTTTTTTGGATTTGAAAGGGTGTATTTTGAACCAGCATTGTAAATATCTGGTCTAAGGTATATTTACCTTTGATACTTTTAACCTGATAACGATTGGTTTTGTTTGAATCAAGCAATAAAGAAACATTGGCTTGTTGCGCCAAACTGTTTAAAGCTTGGGTGAGTGAACCACGCTGCACTTGATAGAAAGTCGTGGGCACAGCAGTTTCTGCGTAAATTTGTGTACTGATGACTCCCATAGACAAGGCTATAGCAGCGGTCAATGCGAGCGGTTTTATGGCATTTCGATATAAAGACTGAGACATTTTGAAGCCACCTAAAGTCAAATGATAATCATTCACTTCATTCAGTTAAAAAAATATGTGTTCTAACTTATATGACGAAGACCATCAAAAAAAACCGCAATGAATGATCATTTTTTTTAGAGGACACTGTTTAAACGTTTTATCACTCTGCACTTATTGCAATCACATGTTGTCCTATTTTTTTGATTTTTAAAGGATACTGTGTTGCCAAGAGTGCAAGCGTCTGTTCCAAATCTTGTTGTGTATTAATCACACCACTCACTTTGTATTGCGCTAAAGTTGCTTGGTTAAATAATAAATATTGGTGATGATAGCGCCCTAAACGGTTGAGTAAATCTGACAGTGGTAAACCATTCGCCAAGATTTGCTGTTTCTGCCAAGCGAATTCTGTTGATGCAGTATCTATTTTAGTTATCTGGCTTAAACCTTGTGAATCCGCTGTGATATTTTCACCTTGCTGAACCACTTTAGACAAATGAGCTGCCTGCAAAGCCGTCGCTTCGACTTTAGAATGCAGCATATTCAATACACTGCGCTTTGGATATTGATTCACAATAAAGCGAGTTCCTAAGGCTTTATAATCTGCTTGTGGCGTGTGGATAATCAATGGTCTATTTGGATCTTTGGCAACATCGATATAAATGTCACCTTGAACTAAGTCAATTTGACGTTTATCCGCTTTGAAATCCAATTTAATTGCAGATCGTGCCCCCAAAGATACTTTAGAACCATCCTCCAAAGTGAATGACTGCATTTCACCTGTATCTGTTCTTAAATCAGCCGTATAGTAAGAGAATATTGTTGAGTGATAAGCAAAATATGTTGCGGTTCCTATACTTAAACAAAGTACAAAGACTTTGGTAAATAATTTCTGGATTTCCGTTTTACTCTGCTGACTGATTTGCATTGAATGATGGACATTCTGACTGGAAATGCCATGTGTCATCGAAAGCTGTTGCATCGTTTCAGAAAAACTCAGCATTTCATCTAATTGATCCTGATATTCAGGAAATTGATTGCGCCAAAGATCAAATTCAATCTGAGCTTGACGGCGCTCCTCTTGATCATCCGCATTTAAGCGAACAATCCACAGCGCCATATCTTTACGCAACTGTTTAGCGTTCATCTTGCTCTAGCTCAAGCAGATTATTTTTCGCTTCGTAACATAGTTGTAGACATTCAGCTAAATACAATTGTGTACTACGCAATGACCGACCAATCTCTAAGGCAACCTCACTTTGACTATAACCTTCAAAGTAATACATGATAAAAGCCTTACGCATCAGCGGTGTGGTATTTTGTAGCGCAACCGTCAAAAAGTCTAAAATTAACACTGCTTCTTCGATTTGATTGGATGACAGCAAGCTTTCTTGCTCATCTACGTGTTGCTTTAAGGTTTCTAAATAATTTTGTTCTAAGATATAACGACGGTGCTTATCAATAAGCAAATGTTTAGCCACATTGACCAAATAGGCTCGAGGTTCTTGAATTGAAAATAGCTGTTTGGTTTGCAACAGTTTTACAAAAGTATCTTGAACTAAATCAGCTGCGCTAAATGGATACTTAATCCTTAAGCTTAGCCACTGACGAAGCCAATCATGATGATCCAGATACATTTCTTGCAGTAACTGCTGACGTGATTGAGTTGTGGGAGTCTGAATCATAAAATGTAGTACGCAAATACAAACAATAATAATTATCGTTTACATAAAGACTTTTGTAAATGCTCTATTCAACAACTTTTTGTCCTTTATTGAATGGACTTTTCCCAAGAATTAATTGATAATGATTATCAATTGCATTATTTAAAATTTGGTGAATATTGTGGAACAGCCTACTCTAGCAACAGAAGCCATCCGAGCATTTTTCACACTACAATGCTGTTGGCTAAATAATGAAGAAATTTATCTTGAAAAAGGTTGTTTACATTGTGGTTCTGCAGCCACCTATTTAATTTACTTTACCAATACACCAATTCAAAACTTATTGTTGAATTTTATTCAAAAATACAATTGTCATCATAGCCGTAAATTGGACTTACTTGATCTGTTAGATTTTGAAGAACAATACAATAATTTCCTGCAAATCTTAGAAAATGCTGTTAACAGTTACGCTTGCCAATATCAAAATCGTCCAAGAGAACTTGCCTTTGAACAGGTTGATTCTATTTTTGAGCGAGAAGCTGCCGTTGCATGTTAAAGCGCTATATATTAAACCTTTGTAAGCCAAATCAATACACGGCTTAATTCTCAAAGCTTCAACGATGTCTCAAATCATTGAAGCTTATAACCGTGCCCTGCTCTCTTTGATCAATTAAAAAAATCAAGCATCATCAATCATATTGAAAGCGCCCTATTCTTAAAGAACAAGGCGCAGATGATCGGTTGATTTCTGTTGAAATCCTGCATGATTAAGATAGCGAAAACAATACTTCTCAATCTGGTTAATCAAGCCGATTAGATTTTTATATTCACACCGACTTGAAAGCCACGTCCAGGAAACGGTGCAATATATTTTAACGGCGAGTTTTGTGGTCTTGCATCTTCATTCAACAAATTCGATCCATTTAAAAAAACGTCCATGCTGGTTTTTTGTAGTTTGAGGTGTTTTTGAATTTGAAAATCCATCATGTTATATGTTGGCAATGGTACTTCTTCAGATACGCTTTTTCCCAAATACTGAGGCTTATCATAATAGATACTGGATAATCTCGCAGACCAATCATTTTGTGCCCATTCAACACTCATGCCATAACGGTTGGTTGGCATATTGGGTAAATAGTTTCCGTCATTAAACAGACTAAACTGATTCGGATGAAGGTTCTTATTTTTAACAAAATCGGCAAAAGCTGATAGCACAACTGAGCCATAGGCATTTAATTCAACTTTTTGTTTTAAATCAACTTCAAACCCTGTGATTTCAGCATCGGTCTGTGTCCAATATTTAAGCGGTAAACGGTTTTGAGTCTGCACACCTGAATGGGTTAAGTATAAGTAATTGTCATATTTCATTTTATAAACAGTGGCAGTTAAATTAAAATTTTGATAATTCAATAATCCTGTCAATTCTAAATTTTTCGACTTTTCTGCTTTGAGCTTTTGATTTCCTTCTTCTTGCATCATGGTAGAGTAATGCGCATTACTCGCATAAAGCTCATTGATTTCAGGCGCTCGATCTGAAACCGAATAGCGTAATTTTAAGCCCAATAAATCATTATATTTGAAATAAGACCCAAAGCTATAACTGTCTAAATCAAATTCAGTATCCTTTAACTTAGTATTTGGTGAGTTTCTTGCTGTTTTAAAATCACTCTCTTGAATTCGGTGTTCTACTTTTTCATTACGGTAACCTGCATCTAATTCTAGCCAGTCAAAGTCTAATTTTTCCTTAATAAATACAGCTTGTGTTCGAGTATCAACATGAGGTAAATAACGTAATTTTCCTTGCCCTTCAACTTTACGATCTACTTGATTTAGGCCGACAAAACCACTCCAAAATTCGGTTGGTCGGTGTTTCAGTAATAATTCTGCTTGCTGTGTATCAAATTGATAACGATTGGCCATCCCAGTACCTAGATACTCAGCAGAGGTATTGATTGTTTTACTGGCATTAAACTGAATTTGATTGAGCAACAATGGGCTAAAGTTAAGTTCACTCGCAAGTGAATATCTTCGTTGATCCGTTTTAACCCCTACTGGGACGCTTTCACTGGTCGATTGAAAGGATTTATTTTCAAGAGAAAAGCCCGGAACGCCGTATTCACTTTTCTTCGAATCAGCACTGAGTCCGATATATCCTCGATCAAGAAAATATGTTGTGCCTACAGCAAAATGCTGATTATCTAAGTAACTGTTTCCAAGCTTGCCGCTATAGTTCGGGGTGACATCCTTATTAATTTTATTTTCCGTATACTGTTTGGTATTTGGAACATAATTGGGATTTACAGGATTGGTATAAGTTTTCCCACTCCATACAGATGTTGGCTTGTCTGTATAAAAAGAAAATGTACCATCTGCCCAATCTGGATTCTCTGTCATGAATTGGTCAATATATGGCTGTGATGCCGTGTTATACACCTGTTGAATTCGTGCTTCTTTTTGGCAAGCATCAGCTACCTGTATTAACTCCACCTGTTACAGGAAATAATGCGTTATTACAGACTTTTGCTTTACCGTTACCCGGAATTTTATATGCCGCTATCTCTTGTGTCGAAAATAAGAAATTGGTCGAAAAATTCTTTTGGTTATTTAAATTTAATTTAAAGCCCTTTGCATCAAAATCATTCCAGCCCTTTTTAGCGACAAGTTCCAGTTCAGTTTTTTTTCAGGAAGCACTTGATCTATGATTCCTGTATCAATATCCACACTCCCACCAATAGCATTCCCACCATAACGCACCGTATCAGAGGATTTATTGACGGTAATTGATTGACTAAACAATGGATCAAATGGAATATCAATATTGCCACTGATTGCATTCATTCCATAAAGCGATTGACCATTTTCTAAAATCTGTACCCGATTGCCGCCTAAACTACGGATGACTGGTGCACCAGCATTTGGACCAAAAGCACTACTTTGCACTCCTGAAACTTGCTTTAAGGCATCTCCTAAAGTTTTATTGTCCGCATTTTTATTTTTTACAACTACAAGATCTTGTTTAAAAATGTCTTTTTCTGCATCTACTCGAATAATGGGCAAAACATTGAGCTCTTTATTATCCACCGCATAGGCAGGAAAGATCGGGAAAGAAATTGCAATGGCTAAACTATGACAACGCACGATGATATATCCAGATTGTAATTTATTGTTATGTTACAACATTACATTTAACTATTCAACGACAATAATCTTAATGATTTATCCAACAAACACTATCGTGATAAAAATAATTTAAATAAGTATTTGATCTAAATTAATAATTTAACCTGAGCTTGATAAAAATTCTTGATGAAATATGATACTCGGAAACGTCATCCGCAGTTGTTTGAGGCAGGACTACTTTTATAAAGTATTGTTTCTGCGAATGATTGAATATGTTGCTGGTCGTTGACGAGTTTTGCGGTGAGCAGCGATACCGCTGCGCAAGATGGTTGCCCTTGCGGAGCTTTGCTCCTCATGCCAAAACAAAAGTATGGCGAGCCGCAGGCTGATCCTGAAATTGGGTGAGAACTTAGCAAGACTCCGCCGAGACTTAATGTTTTTCAATAAGTTAAAGATGTGGTTGCATCGAACTCACGTTAATTTAAAAAATTTATGCTATTTATGAACAAATTTCTTTGTTCTGAAATGCTGCATCGTTGATCTCATGCTTATATTGATGAATTAAAGATGATTTTTATGAGCTTAAGTTAAAATATCAGCTTAAAAACGATGTTCTAATTTTAAGCTAATATTGTGTTTATCATAGGAATACAACCACTCTACATTACTGTTATTTTGATTATATTGATAAGTAAGATTTGGTGTTAAACCGTAAAAGGCCCAACGCGGCGCGCTTAAAATCAAGGTATAGTTTTGTTCAAAATCATGTCGCCTAGCCTCTAATGCAGGCGTAAATTTATCAAATTGACGCCAACGAAAAGAACTAAATAAATTGGTGTTAAAGCCTGCGGTAAAGTTTTTGGACAGCCCTAAACGTATGCCTTGTTGTTGATATGCTGTGAAATATTGCTCTTGGGTATTATGGTCAACGAAATCCAGTCCACCAAATAAGGTCCAGTTTTTTGGTAAAATTTTCCAAAAAGTTGAATAGACTGAATATTCCATCCCATTCTGCCCCTTATACTGAGAATAGTTCATATCTTTCATTTCAGCCTCTAACTTGACGGCTTTATCGTTGGAAATAAAGCGCATCCACTCGCCTCTTAACCCATAAGCACTGTAGAGTGGATCATGTGCATAGTATTTATGTTCAAATACAGGAGCAACCAAGACTTGATTACGTTCATTATAAAAACTATAACCCGCATTTAAATTAAATGTTAATTCATTATAATCTGTCTGATCTGGGTAAACTTGACCATAGAATAATCCACGTAAAGCAATACCATGCTGCCCAGAAAGTGACCAACGCTTGGTTAAAGTGGCTTCATAATCCAGACCTTGCGCACTGATCGCATCTGGTGTACCTCGCTTTAATTGTTCGACAGGCACGACTTCCTTGGTTTCTGGGTCAATACCGTAATAGGTCACGATGTCGTATTTATCCGAAGCGTTATTGATATTACTGGCATAACGTGAACCAAAAGCTAAGGAACCTTGCCATGCATCACGTTGTTTAAGTCCTTTAAGATACATCTCTACAGTTTGAAGAATACCTTGAGCAGTAGGATCGGTAGACATGGTTAATTGAGATTGAATCTGCTGAAATAACTGTAGTCCTTGCTGATTTTTTTGTTGTTCGGTGTAGACACGCGCCAGCTCAAGCTGAGTCATTAAATTATTGGATTGAATCTTTAGACTGTGTTGTAGTTTACTTTCAGCTAAGCTTAAATTTCCCTGTGTTCGTGCCATGACGCCTTCAGCAAATTCAGTCAAAGCCTGATCATAATTTGGAAATTTTTTATATTTTTCTAAATAACGTAAAGCGACTTGCCATTGTTTTTGCATCACTGCCAAATAAAGCGCATAAGCAACTTCTGCGGGTTCATCCT
>WNDP01000100.1 GCA_009912575.1 Acinetobacter bereziniae | reverse complement strand
TTGGCAGTTTCCCTGTTTTCTGATAATACTTTTCGATATCTTGCTGAAATTCTTCAATTGCACTATAGCGGGTAAATAACTGATTTTTAATACTGTCTATTTCATCATCTGCATTTACACTTTCTGTTGCTGTTGCTGTTGTGGCAACATCGGTGGTTTCAACCGATTCATTTGTAGTTGCATAATCATTATCTACACCAGTAACCACAGACATGACGACTGGAATCACGACACTCGCAACGATGCCCAACACGGCGGGTCCAAACATAAATACAGCCAAAAGTATCCATACGATTTTTAAATTTTTCTTTTTCTTCGTAGTGCTGATATCTCCCCAAGTTTCTTTGGCCTTATCTTGCCATGTATCCAAGAAAATCCGAGCCTTATCCTCAACAGAAACATTTTTGTCCATGAAGGTGTCTGTTAATGATTTAGACTCTGCTTGAGTTCCCTTTTTTGGTGGTGTTGGTACTTTGTTATTTTCTCGGCGTACAGATGCTTCAACATTACTGCTGCCTGTAAATATATTATTCTGTTTAATATGTTTTAGGCGAGCACCACAAATGCCGCATTTCACAGCTTCATTGATATTTTCAGCATTACATTTAGGACACTTCATATTTTTTTCTATTTTCAGTTAAATTATTCAGTTTTTAAGGGAGGCTAATGATCGATTAGATAGATTTTCATCTTGCTATTGAGTCAATTTCTTTTGCAGGAATGAAATCAATGAAACCTCAAACTGATCTCAAGTTAAGCACAGAAAAGTCATGTATGACAGCGCTACTTATCGTTTTAAATGAGATTGGATAATTGCTGTGATCTGTTTTACTCATTGGCACAGATGTTTTTACTATACCATCCACATCAGCATAAATTTTAACCACATATTCAGTTTGATATTATAGCGTTTAAAATTAGAGTTCAATATTTTTATATTGATTCTCATTGAGAAATAATGAGAAAAAAATATTTTATTGCATGAACGATGCATTTCCATTAACCATTTTACATGTAAGTCACACATTTTCTCTTATAAATTTATTATTACGATAAACCACATTAAATCAATAGCCTAAAATAAAATTATAATCATCTAAGCTGGACTAATTTAAATCACAATCATTCAAAAAATAAAAAAGCGCTCAGGAAATCCTAAGCGCTTTTTTGACACTGAATTCTAGAATTAAAGTTTAGACACTAATTCTGGAACGACAGTATTCAAATCACCCACTAACCAGTAATCAGCTACTGCGTTGATTGGAGCTTCTTCATCTTTGTTGATCGCAACGATCACTTTAGAATCTTTCATACCTGCCAAGTGCTGAATCGCACCTGAAATACCAACAGCAACATAAAGGTCTGGCGCAACAATCTTACCTGTTTGACCAACTTGCATGTCGTTTGGAACGAAACCAGCATCAACGGCAGCACGTGAAGCACCTTGAGCAGCACCAAGCTTATCAGCAAGTGGATCAAGTACTTTGTGGTAGTTCTCACCAGAACCAACACCACGACCACCAGAAACAACAATACGAGCCGCTGTTAATTCTGGGCGTTCTGATTTCACGATTTCTTCAGAAACGAACTTAGAAATACCAGCATCACCTGTAAAAGCAACTGATTCAACAGCAGCAGAACCACCTTCAGCAGCAACAGGGTCAAATGCAGTACCACGTACAGTTGCAACAACAATTGCTTCATCAGATTGAACTGTTGCAATCGCGTTACCTGCATAGATTGGACGTTTGAAAGTTTTTGGACCTTCAACAGCAATGATGTCAGTAATCATGCTTACGTCTAAAAGTGCAGCAGCACGTGGAAGAATGTTTTTACCAGTCGTTGTAGAAGCAGCAAGGATATGGGTATAACCTTTACCTAATTCAGCAACAAGTTTCGCTACATTCTCAGCCAACTGATTTGCATAAGCAGCATCATCAGCAAGTAAAACTTTGCTTACGCCAGCAACTTTTGCAGCAGCATCTGCAACTGCTTGAGCACCAGAACCTGCAACCAATACAGTGACATCACCACCGATTTTTTGAGCTGCAGCAACAACGTTTAAAGTTGCACCGTTAAGTGTCTTATTGTCGTGCTCAGCGATAACTAAAATACTCATGATTTTATCCTTCTGTATTAGATCACTTTCGCTTCATTTTTAAGTTTTTCAACAAGTTCATCTACTGACTTCACTTGTACACCAGCTTTACGCTCTGCAGGCGGTTCAACTTTAACTGTTTTAAGTTTAGAAGCTGCTGTAACGCCATAATCTGCAGGAGATTTTGTATCAAGCGGTTTTTTACGTGCTTTCATGATGTTTGGAAGTGCCGCGTAACGTGGCTCGTTCAAACGTAAGTCAGTGGTAATGATCGCAGGCGTGTTTAACTCTACAGTTTGTAAACCACCATCTACTTCACGAGTAACTTGGACTTTGTCGCCATTTACAGTTACAACAGAAGCAAAAGTACCTTGACCAGCATTTAATAATGCACCAAGCATTTGACCTACTTGATTCGAGTCATCATCAATCGCTTGTTTACCTAAAAGGATAAGTTGTGGTTGTTCTTGTTCAACTACACCTTTAAGAATTTTAGCAACTTCTAAAGCGCCAATTTCATCAGTCGTTTCAACCAAGATACCGCGGTCTGCACCCAAAGCCATTGCAGAACGAATTTGTTCTTGCGCTTCTTTCGGACCAACAGAAACAACGATGATTTCTGAAACAGTTCCTTTTTCTTTTAAGCGAACCGCTTCTTCCACTGCGATTTCACAAAATGGGTTAATTGACATTTTAACGTTAGTAAGGTCTACCCCACTATTGTCCGGTTTAACGCGAACTTTAACGTTGGCATCAACCACACGTTTTACAGCAACAAGAGCCTTCATGTAATCCTCGGCTGTTTTAGCAAAAGTAAATGTTAAGAAGAGTTATAATAACGCTTCATTTAAAATTATTTAGGTGTCCTATCTTGCAATGTGATTGGCATTTCGGTCAAGTCACAATTCACAAAACAGCGCTAAAAAGTCTTAAAAAAGCCTGAACGTACAGTTCACATTTTTTCTAAAAGGTTTAACTAAGACGTATAAGAATACTATTTCGCCAATATTTATATATTGATAAATAACATTATTTGTATAAATTCTGTATAAAAAATCAAATTGATTAAGATAAATTATCAATCAATCAACGGGATGCCAACATAAATAGAGATACAAATGTGGGCTTTGTCATTTTAGACAGATTCAGCAATTTTTCTCACTATGTTTATTCATTAAATTTGTGATTATTTTGACATTAAACTTGTAACAAAATACAAAAAAATAAAACGGGCATGATTTTGAATCCCGTCTTATCTTTATGGTTTTATGAATTTACGATTAGCCAAGCTGCTGCAAGGGTCAATAATGTTCCAGATCCGCCATCAATCCATTTTTGATTACGTTGATTGATCTGTTGCTTTTGCGTCACTTTGGCAATAACAACACTCAAACTGCAATACACTACACAGATTAATGCAATAAAAATAAAGGATAATGCTAAACCTTGGGTAACCGTATTTCCTGTTTTATCAATAAACTGCGGTAAAATTGCAAAATAAATCAGCATCCCTTTAGGGTTCAATAAAGCGGTAAAAAAACCTTTATGAATTGGATTTGCCACCGCTTGTTGTTCTATCTGTAACTGTTTACTGCTAAATACAGACTTTATTAAATGAAAAGCCAAATACAATAAGTAAGCAATACCTAAATAGCGAATGGTTTCGAACAAAATTGGAAATGACACAATGATTGCCGCAATTCCGAGTGCAACCAATATCGAGTGAACCAAATATCCCGAACAAACCCCAAGTGTCGCCATCATGCCTGATTTCGCATCTTTACCTATCACTTGTGACAAGATAAATAACATATCAGGTCCTGGTGTGAAAATTAACGGCAGTACCGTTAAGGCAAAAAGCACAAATACAGACATCTTAATTTTCCTTTCTGTCTGGATGAGAGAAGAAAATAGTATCTGTGAAAATGCTTAAAATAGGATTTCAAATATTCTATAATAATGATTATTTTTCGAATTAAATTCTAATTTATGAAAATTTCATCTAAAACTATTCTAATAAAGCTAGATCGTATTGATAAAAATATCATCCGAGCTTTGCAAGCGAATGGCCGAATTCAAAATAATGATTTAGCGCGTGAAATTGGCTTATCTCCATCTTCATGTTTAAGGCGTGTTCATCTCTTGGAAGATGCTAAAGTCATCCAAAACTACACCACCGTCGTTGACCCACAAAAAATTGGTTTTCAACTGATTTTATTTTCACGAATTTGGCTGTTGGGGCAAGATGCTGAAACCATTGATAGATTTATTGAGGCTATGAAAGAGCTTCCCCAAGTCATGGAATGCTATATCATTTTGGGAGAGTGTGATGCGATGTTAAAAGTTGTCGTTCCTGATTTAGAAAGTTACCGTAAATTTCAATCTACGCATTTGACCAAGAAAAATGGCATCACCAGTGTCAAAACAGATGTACCCAGCCAAATCATCAAACAAAGCTTTCAACTTCCATTAGAGGATTTGTAGTGTCTTATTCTTATTTCAACGTTTTAGCAACCTATTTAACAAGACAATAGAAGAAATATCATGATGAAAAAATTCAGTTCCCCGATACAGTTAGAAACATCGAGATTGATATTAAGACAATGGCAAGCGAGCGATTTAGATGCTTTTGCACATCTAAATGCAGATCCAGAAGTGATGTTGTATTTTCCATCTACACTTAGTAAACAACAAAGTGATCTTCTCGCAGAAAAATTTCAACAACTCATCGCAAGTTATGGATGGGGTATGTGGGCTGTTGAATTAAAAGAAAATCATCAATTTATTGGTTTTGTTGGTTTGGCTGATCAACCAGAAAAATTTAGTTTTTCTCCTTGTGTTGAAATTGGTTGGCGTCTTGATCAACGCTATTGGAATAAAGGTTATGCAACAGAAGCTGCTCAGGTTTGCTTAACATTTGCATTTGAGCAGTTGGCCTTAAACCAGATCGTTGCTTTTACAGTGGTATCCAATCAACCTTCTGAAAAAGTGATGCAACGATTAGGGATGCATTATGTCAGTTCGTTTAAACATCCTGCTTTAGATGAACAAGATCCACTAGCAGAGCATGTACTATATCGTATAGCGAATCCAAACCTATAAAAAGTAATCATGTTAAAATTTAAATCTATGTAAATAATCAATAAATAAGGATATTCATTAAATTATGATTTATGAATTATGTACAGATCGACTCTTGCTTCGACAATGGCAAACTTCCGACCTCGAAGCTTTTGCAAAAATAACATCAAATTCTGAAGTGATGCAGTTTTTTCCAAAATTATTAAATCGCCAGCAAAGTGATGAATTGGCCCACCAAATCAAATATCTTATTGATATTAAAGGTTGGGGACTTTGGGCTGTTGAACTATTAGAAACTCAAGAATTCATCGGCTGCATCGGGCTACATCCACAACCATCAAAATTTGATTTTTCACCTTGTATCGAAATTGGATGGCGACTTGATCCCAAATTTTGGAATCAAGGCTATGCCACTGAAGGCGCACAAGCCTGTTTAAGATTTGCATTTGAAGAATTAGGTTTTGAAGAAATTGTTGCTTTTACTGCAAAACATAATCTTGCTTCTCAAAAAGTCATGGAGAAAATCGGGATGCATTTTTCACATGACTTTTTGCATCCTGATTTTGATGACCATCATCCACTACGTGAGGAAAAGCTATATCAGATTAAAAAACAGGATTTTCAAGACTAAGATATATTACTTGGCAATGCTCTCTAGAAAATCACGATGGATATGACTCAAATCAATAAGATCTTGCTTCTCAAGTTCTAATACTTGCCAAATTTCAATAAAATCTTCTTTTAAATCAATATGGCTAGAAACAGTATTTGCGGCTTGCCATTGCTGATCTGATATCCATAGATAGGTTTGGTTGGTTTGGGTATTTACAGCTTGAACCTTCCCCTCAGCATTAATACCTAAGATCTTTCCTTCTTTTGGTAATGTTGCCTCAATCTTGGGGAGGCTAAATTCTACAAAATGTTTAATTTGACGTAAGCCATAGCCCTTAAAAATCTCTTTTTGAGCTTCTGTCAGTTGCTTATATTTTTGTTCAAGTTCGGGGATCATTGAAAGACCTAAATTTTTTGCAAAATTGAATCAATAAAAATGTATTTGATAAATACGAAACTTAGATATACATGAGAGCATTTTTAAAAACAATTATCTATTCGACTTTTTTCTGTGCTAAATGTGTCTAATCTGTGTACATGCTCTCAATGATGAGAAGTTTTCAGCAACTTAGATGGACTTCCTTCATCAGTCAAATGCGCTCACGAACATGCAGCTGCTCTTCTTTTCCTCAACAATCTAATTGTTAGAATAAAGAATAATATACAAGTTAGGATTAGATATATATTGCCATGAAATAAGTGATGTCTATAGCCATCAAAAATAAATGTATATAATCGTTCTTGTTGAGTATAACCAATAAAGGCTTTGCCAAAAAAATAACTTAAAGTTAAAGAATATAGTCCCGTAAAAACGAAGAACGCTAAAATCTTATTGAATTTATCTTTAATCCAAGTAGTAGAATTAAGGCTCAAGGACGCAATTAGTACACTAAAAATTATCGAGTAAAGAATAACCCAATAGTTATATTGTTCCATTTCATACACTCTTCATTTTTATTCTAATCAATATTCTGACCAACAAAGTTATCGTCGATAAGCCAGAAATTAATGGTAAAAAAACACCAAAGAAAATGTTAGATGAGTACCCTTTATAAATAAATTTAGATAAGAAATCATTTTCCATATAACCTATTGATGCATAACTAAAAAAAATAGCTTAAAACACTCGAATAAATTCCAGTAAAAACAAAGAACGCTAAAATTTTATTGAATTTATCTTTAATCAAAGTAATAGAGTTAAGGCTCAAGGACGCAATCAGTACACTAAAAATTATCGAGTAAAGATTAACCCAATAGTTATATTCATCCATTTAACCACCTAGTTTTTCTAATAAATGGTTTATTTATAAATCAGTTTTTGAGTACAATAATTTGGCAAGCACTCACAATCAATTTCCTCATATTTATCAATTAAATATTGAATTTTACCTAATTTTATATTCCCTTTTGATAATTTTCCACACACTTCTCTGAAAGCCCTATACAAAGCAATTGATCTTCAAGGGCTTCAACACGTTCTTTTTTAATTCATTACCATATCTAAGTGATTCAGAAAGTACATCTAATACAAGCAAATAAGTATAGAGGAAGCATTACCTAATTTTTTCTCACTGACTTTATAAATTCATTAGATATACTAAAATATTTTTAGCTTAGACAAGACTTTACAAAGCTAAAACTGAGAGATGTTATTTTTCTTTAAAAACAATCTTATTGGTAGAATAATAAATATTAAAAAAGTAATTAATAAATATATATTCCCTTGAAAAACATGAGAGTTATACCCTTTATAAATAAATGTAGGTAAAAATTCTTGCTGTGTATATCCTATGGATGATCTTTCAAAAAAAATAACTTAAAATTAAAGAATATAGTCCCGTAAAAATAAAGAACGCTAAAAACTTATTGAATTTATCTTTAATCCAATTAATAGAATTAAGGCTCAAGGATGCAATCAGTACACTAAAATTATCGAGTAAATATTAACCCAATAGTTATATTCATCCATTTAAACACCTAATACCTTTTTGATAAATGAATGAGTATTATTTACACCAACTATATATCTAAATACACAATATTATTATTTTCCATCACGCTAAATATTTACAAAATGTTTAGTTATTCTTATCAATAATTCAAATTTCACATGAATTGAAAAACTATATAAGGTTGTTTTACTCATTTTTATTTTATTTTCGCAGCTGATGCTCTTGGGTGTGCTTGATCATAGACTTGTGCCAAACGATCGAAATCCACATGCGTATAAATTTGAGTCGTGGTTAAATTACTATGCCCTAACATTTCTTGAACTGCTCTTAAATCACCACTATTAGACAACATATGGCTGGCAAAACAATGTCTGAGTAAGTGAGGATGTAAATCAACATTTACCCCTGCTCGTAAGGCTTGATACTTCACACGATTTTCAATTTGTCGAGGTGTAATACTATTGCCACGTTGTGTAATAAAAACGAAAGCATCTGGACTAAATTCGCCTTGCCAAATTCGATACACTTTCAACCATTCAACTAGACTCTCTCGTGCCTTAGAGCCAAAGGGAACAATTCGAGTTTTATTGCCTTTCCCTGTGATTCTTAATAAATGCCGAGTAAAATCGATATCACGAATGCTCAAACCCTGCACTTCAGCGAGACGTAAGCCACTAGAATAAAGCAATTCAAGTATCGCTTTATCTCTCATCCATAATTGCTTTTCTACTGGTTTCTCGGGTTCTGCTTGATCCATAATTTGATTGATCGTTTTTATATCAATCATCCCGGGTAATGGTCGAGGTTGACGTTTCAATTGAAAATCATCAGCAGCATTGATTTCCAAGTAACCGCCTTGTTTTGCCCATTTCATAAATTGACGAATCGAAGTCAAATGGCGCTGTAGACTACTGGTGGAAAGCTGATCAGTTTCAACACGATATGCCACATATTCACGTAGATCAGAGGCTTCAACCTGCTTTAATTCAAGCTGTTTGTTGTAGCAAAAATCAATAAAATTCGATACATCTCGGAAGTAAGCATCTAATGTATGCTCAGACTGATTTTGAATTTTGCGATCTTTCATCCACATTGAGAGCAATTGCATTGCACCGTATTGCATAAGCTCTCCTTATTTAAAGTAATTTTTACTGATGAAAAGCATAACGATAAGATTAGTCTTTTAACAAGGTATTCACTAGACCATCAATCACATCAGCCATTTTATTTAAATTTAGCTTTTCAACCGTATCCTCTTGAGTATGATAATGCTTATTTCTAAAAAATGCGGTATCTGTGATCATAATAGCAGGAATATCAAAGCGCCAATAATTCAAATGATCAGAAAAATCTACGCCTTTCACAAATGATGGTGCAATGAGTCTTTGGCAATCCAAACGCTTTAAATTTTTCATCGCTGCACAATATTTTTCACCTATCGCACGTGAGCCAAAATTACTCACAGCTCCAATAAAATTTCCATGCTTTGGATAAAAAGCTGCTAAGCCCACAGGATAATCCTGCACATTTTTATGGTCAAAATATCCAATCATTTCTAAAATATAAACGGCCTGAATTTGATCCTTTTGTTTTAAAATCGACTGTGCATGAATAAAACTTCCCATATGTTCCGTGCGGAAATACGGTGGCTCTTCCAATGTATAAAACACAAAATCCACATTTTGCTTTAACTGCCTTCGATTTTCAGCCAAAATTCGAGCAGTTTCTATCAGTCCAACAACGCCTGATGCATTATCATCCGCACCTTTGAAATTTCCATAAACATCATAATGCGCACCAAGAATTACTTTTTTGGCATGTCCCATTTGCAAATGACAAATAACATTACGATAGCTTTTGCCTTCAACCGTGTAAGTTTGATATTCACATGGGATGGAAAACTGTTCGACTTGTTGTTTAATAAATGCAGCAACTCGATCCAGCTCTTGTATATTTTGATAGTTTCTAAAAGCTTGAGGATGAATCACTTGCTTTAGGTAGCTATTTAGCCGTTCAGGTTCAGCTTGCTGAATATTGAGGGGCTGAGCTGCAATTGCCGACATTGGAATCGTAAAACTCAGTGTCAGTAGAAAAATATATATTCTAAAAATTCTAGTCATTGGATAATGCATCAACATGTATAAACTCAATAAACAATTGTTTTGCTATCAACATCATTAAAAAAACAGCAATTGAAAAACACTTTTTGTTGTATACCTGAGAATAACCAATATCACGTTATAATGGCGCAATTACCACGTTTGAAATTGTTAATATGAAAATCCGTATTCTAACTATTGGTCAAAAAATGCCGGCATGGGTACTGACTGGTTTTGAAGATTATTTCAAAAGAATTCAGCCTTTTGTACAAACTCAAATTATTGAATTACCCATGGCAAAACGTGGCAAAAATGATTCAGAAGCTGACATTTTAAAATACCGTCAAATCGAAGGAGACAGTATTCTTAATCAACTCAAGCAAGATGAAGTATTAATTGCACTCGAAGTCGGTGGTCGTGAATTCAGTACAGAAAAACTGGCTGAGACCATGAAGGGTTGGATGCTTGAGGGTTATGATATTGCTCTTGCTATTGGTGGGCCCGATGGTCACTCTGAAGCGGTTCGTAAAGCGGCGGCTTGGCATTGGTCACTGTCAAAATTGACACTGCCTCATCCACTGGTTCGTGTCATGTTAATCGAACAACTGTATCGTGCCATGAGCATCAATCATAATCACCCTTATCATCGTGCAGGATAACTGTGCTATTCACTTTATACGCCCAACTTCCAGCAACCATTTAACTCAACTGTGATGACTATAGATCGTATTGATAATGTCATATTGATGCATTAGACCGTTGAATTAGCATACTGAATCCCAATCATTGATTCAGTTAGTATCAATAAACTCGATTTTTCAATGATCACATAGGTGCAAAGATATGAACTTACAAACTCTCCCCGGTTTATTTATCTCACACGGTTCGCCCATGCTTGCACTAGATCCTGAACAAGTTGGGCCTGCTTTACATCGGCTTGAGCTAAATCTGCCCACACCCCAAGCCATTGTAGTGATGTCAGCACATTGGGAAAGTGATGCACTTGAAGTGAATACAGGTGTACGACCTGAGACATGGCATGATTTTAGAGGCTTTCCTCAAGCTCTCTATGAGATGCGCTACCCTGCACCGGGAAATCCTGAACTTGCCGAAGAAATTTTGCATTTACTGGCTGAAGCTCAACTCCCTGCTCATGCAAACAGTACACGTCCTCGTGATCATGGTGTATGGATGCCTCTGTTACACATGTATCCCGATGCGGATATTCCAGTGATAGAAATTTCCTTACCGATGACCATGAATGCTGATCAGATCTATGCAATTGGTCAGGCACTTCGCCCATTGCGCGAGAAACAAATTTTACTGATTGGATCTGGCAGTATTACCCATAATTTAAGAGAGCTATCTTGGCAAGATCAAAATAATCGTGTGCCTGAGTGGGCTTCAAGCTTTAGAAATTATGTCGTAAGTAAATTAAATCACAGTGATTATGACGCTGTATTAGAGTGGGACGCGTTACCCTATGTTGAAAAAAACCACCCTACGCTTGAGCATTTTGCCCCACTCTTTTTTGCAATGGGTACAGGGCATCGCTTTAGCATTGTACATAGTAGTTTTTCGATGGGCGCATTAGGTATGGATATTTACAGGTTTGACTAAATTGCTGAATTGGCTAAATTTCACTACAATTGATAACAATTTGTTAAGTATTTTTTAATTTTTAGTTATATGGATACATTTTGAAACCGAACTAATAAACTGTCTCCATATCTTTTTTTGAACAATGCTTTATCCTTTGCCTAGTTTTCAAAAACGTGAATAGAATATGAAATTCAAATATTTAGCTTTAGCTGTACTTCCTTTAGCGCTTGCTGCTTGTCAATCGGGTGATATTCAAAAATTAGGTGATACCGCTGTGAAAGTATTACAACAACAAGGCACCGCACAACAAACGTTAAATGCTTATCAATGGTCTTATCAACCAGCTGAAACTAAGCAACCAATTGTACTTAATTTTGCAGATGAACGCTTAAGCGTTGCTACAGGCTGTAACCGTTTAATGACAAGTGCAAAAGTTGAAAATGGTTTGCTTGTTACAGGAAATATCGCATCTACAAACATGATGTGCTCTCCTGAATTAATGAAGCAAGAAAGCTTCGCTGGATCATTATTCCAAGCTGGTAAAACTGCTTTTGTACTTGATACTGCCAACACTGAAAGCCCAACTTTAACTTTAGTGAATGCGACAGGCGGTAAAGTTGTGTTTACAGGTAAAATGACACCTGAAACAAAATATCAAAGCCAAGGCGAAACAATTTTCTTAGAAATTGGCCCAGAAACTAAAGAATGTTCTGCTGGCGTGATGAAAATGCAATGTCTTCAAGTACGTGAAATTAAATATGCTGACAACGGTGTAAAAACTCAAGTTGACAAAGATTGGACATATTTCTATGACCAAATCGAAGGGTTTACACACAACCCAGGTGAACGCCAAGTTGTACGTTTAAAACGTTATGAAATTAAAAACCCTGCCGCTGATCAGTCTAAATATGCTTATGTGCAAGACATGATTATTGAGCGTGAAACTGTAAAATAATTTGATGAAAAGCTGAAGTAAAACTTCAGCTTTTCTTTTTTGTATTACCTGGTCTGCTTAAGCAAAATTAAGTGTACTTATTTTAATTATTATACAGTTTGAACTGCGGCTCAAAATCTAAAATTAATCAGCACGCTTTTAATTGATTCACTAACATAATAAATAGCAATTGATTCAAGTTATCGCTGATGCACCTTTGTGATCAATACTTTCAACTTAACATCAATACTTGGTAAATACGATGAATTATAAATTAAGCTCTGTCCTACTGTTGCCGTTGTTGATGATTGCATGCACAAAACAACCCCAAACTGAATCCAAAGCCCCTGTTGAAACTCAAATTGCACAAGAGCATTCTACTACTACACAACCGACGATAATTTTTTTAGAAATTGCACCTGATACTAAGCCCTGTGAAGGCGTAGCACCACAAATATGCCTTTTAGTTCGTGAATTAACTATAAATGCGGCTGGAGAAAAAACATATCTTGAAAAACAACCAAGCTACTTTTATGACAGCATCGATGGTTTCACACATGATCCTAAATCAACCCAAATTATTAAAGTCAAACGTAGCGAGATTTTGCATCCAGCAGCAGATCAATCTCAATACCAATATGCCTTAGATTCAATCATTGAAACCACTGCTCAACGCTAAAAAGTCTTTTATCTTGATCAAATAAAAAACCGAGCTAATCTCTTAACTCGGTTTAAAAATTCTTTTGATCTAATTCGAATATATCTTTTCTAAATTAGAATACGCCTTGCGCTAACATTGCATCAGCAACTTTTACGAAACCTGCAATATTTGCACCATTTACATAGTTAACTGAGCCATCTTCTTGTGTACCGTACTTCACACAATTACGATGAATTTCTTTCATAATCGCATGCAAGCGCTCATCAACTTCTTCAAAAGTCCAACCTAAACGAATTGAGTTTTGAGACATTTCAAGTCCAGAAGTTGCTACACCACCTGCGTTAGATGCTTTACCTGGTGCATAAAGAATTTTAGCTTCAATAAATTTTTCAACAGCTTCAAGTGTAGAAGGCATATTTGCACCTTCAGCAACACAGCTTACGCCGTTTTTAAGTAACAGCGCGGCGTCATCTTCATTCAATTCATTTTGCGTTGCACATGGCAAAGCAATATCACATGGAATTGACCAAGGGCGTTGACCTTCTAAGTATTCAAAGCCATGTTTAGAAGCAAATTCAGAAATACGACCACGTTTTACATTTTTGAGTTCCATGACTTCTGCAAGAAGTTCATTGCTAAACCCATTTTTTACATAGACCGTACCATTTGAGTCAGAAAGTGAAACCACTTTCGCACCAAGGTACATTGCTTTTTCTGCTGCAAATTGAGCTACATTGCCTGAACCTGAAATCGCTACAGTTTTGCCTTTAAAGCTATCACCACAAGTTTTAAGCATTTCTTCAGCAAAATAGACAGTTCCAAAACCAGTCGCTTCAGGACGTGCCAATGAACCACCAAAAGACAAGCCTTTACCTGTAAACACACATGATGTGTCATTGCTGAGTTTTTTCATCATCCCAGCCATATAACCCACTTCACGTCCACCTACACCAATATCACCCGCAGGAATATCGGTATTTGAACCTAAATGGCGATAGAGTTCGATCATCAACGCTTGGCAAAAACGATAATTTCGCCTTCTGACTTCCCTTTAGGGTCAAAGTCAGAACCGCCTTTACCACCACCCATAGGTAATGTTGTTAAAGCATTTTTAAATGTTTGTTCAAAACCTAGGAATTTTAAAATCGAAAGATTTACAGACGGATGAAAACGCATACCGCCTTTAAAAGGACCAATTGCAGAATTATATTGGCCACGGAAAGCACGGTTAACTTGAGTTTGACCTTTAATCATCTACCCACGAAACACGGAATTGAATAGCACGTTCAGGCTCTACAAGGCGTTCAAGTAATCCTTGCTCAGCATACTCTGGGTTCTTTTCAATAAATGGCCATAAACTGGTCATCACTTCTTCCACAGCTTGTAAAAACTCTGGTTGATTCGGATCACGTGCTTTAACGTAATTTAAAAAGTCATTCAGGCTATTATATTTCAACGTTCATTCCTCAGCAGAAAATGATACAAAAGAGGTCAAACTTTTCAATTAAATGATAAATTTTGGCGCAAAGTATTTAATCGCTTTTGTGTACAATCCACAACCTTTTTCAAATGTTTTTCAAATAATATTTAAATTCAACATGATAATTTCTAATCATGAGATAAAAAACTGTCAATTTATTGGCATTTTATGGCATTCATTTTTGCCATATTTTGAGCCAAATTAGCGCATTTTTGGCGCTAATTTAGAGCAAAGATTTTCACCATAAAACATGCTAAAATCACTACACCGCTTTGCTTTTACATCGCGCTTGTTTATTTTTGCTTAAAGTCTTTAGTCACATGAATTCACCTCTTTCTATCATTCAGCAAATAGATGCAATTTTGCCGCAAACACAATGTGGACTCTGCGGTCACCGTGATGGATGTTTGCCCTATGCCAAATCAATTGTAGAAGGTGAAGACGCCAATAAGTGTGTTCCAGGTGGACAACCTGTCGCAGATGCTTTGGCTGACTTACTGCACCGAAATAAACTCATCGCAGAACCGAGTGTCTGGCCAATTCAAAATGATGGCCGCCCTCAGCGAATGAAAGCTGTAATTCGTGAAGATGAGTGCATAGGCTGCACCAAGTGTATAAGTGCGTGCCCTGTAGATGCCATTCTGGGTTCAGGTAAGTTAATGCACACCATATTGACAGACCTTTGTACTGGCTGTGAGCTGTGCATTGCTCCTTGTCCTGTTGACTGCATAGACTTAGTTGAAGATATACAACCTATTCCCAATCATGAGCAACGTCTACTTGAACAAAATGACTTGCGTAGCCGCTACTATGCGCATATCCAACGTGAAGAAAAGCAACGTATTCATCGCAAAGGACCCGTGGTTCGTCCAGAGATTGATAAAGAGTTGTTTGCACAAATCACTCAAAATAGTCAGTCTTTGCCAACGATTGAAATCGTAGAAGCCCCCCAAAAGAAACCCATCGTTTCAGATGCAAAAACCACCATTGAACTGGCCAAACTTCGTACACAAATCAAAAAACTTGAAAAACAACTCAGTGTGCGAGCAGATCAAAATAAACAAGATCAGCTTGAACAACTCTTACGACAATTATCTGTTTTACAAGGAAAAAGTGAATGACTGTAAAAAATATGACGAAAAAACAGATTCAAATTTTCTTTGAAAGACTTCGAGAACAACGTCCAAATCCAAAAACAGAACTCAATTATTCAAACCCCTTTGAACTCTTGGTTGCTGTAACTTTATCAGCTCAAGCTACAGATGTCAGTGTCAATAAAGCCACCGATAAATTATTCCCCATCGCCAATACCCCTGAAAAAATCTATGCATTGGGTGTGGAAGGCTTAAAAGCGTATATTAAAACCATTGGTTTATATAATTCCAAAGCAGAAAATGTCATCAAAGCATGTAAAATTTTGATTGAGAAACACAACAGTCAAGTTCCTGATAATCGTGTTGATTTAGAAGCATTACCTGGGGTGGGACGTAAAACCGCAAATGTTGTATTGAATACTGCTTTTGGCCAAGCCACCATGGCTGTTGACACACATATTTTTCGTGTAGGTAATCGCACGGGTCTTGCTGTCGGTAAAAATGTTCTTGAGGTTGAGCATCGTCTGATCAAAGTGATTCCAAAAGAATTTATCATTGACTCTCATCATTGGCTTATTTTGCATGGGCGTTATTGCTGTATCGCACGTAAGCCTAAATGTCATGAATGTGTGGTATCAGACGTTTGTAATTGGCCTGACAAATATGAGTTTGGAGCTTTAAAAGAAATCAAATCGGCTTAAGTCATCTGATCACTCTGCGAAGAAAATTGAAGATTTGATTGATCATTGTTTTATTTTTCTTATGAAAGAATAATGTGTATTAGTTCAGATCTGATCAGACATTGATCTTGAAAAAGAGAAAGTTACCCGTTTTGATAAAGGTGTCGAATCTTAATCAAACAAAGGTAACTTTCTTATGTTGCATACTAACAATCAAATCATTAAACACAAAGTAGGCTTACTCAATTTAGCTGAAGAACTTCAGAATGTATCCAGAGCTTGTAAAGTCATGGGTGTC
>WNDP01000010.1 GCA_009912575.1 Acinetobacter bereziniae | reverse complement strand
CTATGGAAAAAATGGTCAGGCTATCATCACCGAAGTTTGGTCGAAACTAAGATGCATTGCATCAAATTATTAGGCGATAAACTCAGTGCTAGGAACTTTCAAAGCCAAGTCAATGAGGTACATGCCCGTATAGCTATTTTAAATAAATTTACAGAATTAGGCCGACCTCATACTCAAGTTGTCACTTAAATTTGAGGCGCCTAGGAGAACTTTGCCTTTAAATCCTTTATGCAACAAAGCCATTAGAACCTAAAGATCCATTTATATTTCAATCTATTGTGCTAAAACAATGAGAAACCATTTCAACACTCACTTTGCTTTCGTCAAAAGTACTAAACATATCGAAATCAAAAGCATTCCCAGCCAACCTATTGGTGCTAACTTTTCCCCAACCAACATAATGGCAAATACTGCCGCAACCAAAGGTTCAAACAAAGTTAAAGTAATAGCTTTACTCGCAGGAACTGTTTTTAAACCAAATCCAAATAATACATAGCCCAAGAACATGGGAATCAACATCATGTAACTCACAACATAAATATTGATATTTTCTTCAAACAGATTTTCCCCTGTGAATAGTAAAGTTGGCAATAACAACAAAGCAGCAAAACCAAAAATTAATCCCATCGAGGCTTTCGCCTCTATGCCATGATCAATCAGTTTTTTTGCGCACCATGAATAAAGTGCATAACTAAACCCAGCAACCGTACCTAGAAAAATTCCAAAAAGTTGTCCATCAACAGTGCTTATGGTTGGAGCTACATCTGTATGTGACTCACCTATTGAAAGTAAAATGACGCCAGTTACACCAAATATAAAACTCACAAACCAAGTCATTGACAGCAACTTTCTGTCAAAAATTCTTTCCAATAAGGCAGTAAATAATGGTGCTGTTCCAATTGATACCACTGTGCCTATCGTAATCCCGGCTAAATGCATCGAAGAGTAAAATGCCAATGGATAAATAAAGACAGAAATGACTCCAATGATAAGAATGATTAAATGCGCATTGATTCGATTTAAATGATTAAAAATGCTTTTTGAAGCCAAGATAGCCTGTAAAAGTCCACCTCCGCCCATAGCAGCAGCACCTATTGCAAGTGGACTCAAACCAGGTGCAAAAGAAGCTACTGTACCTGTTGTTCCCCAAAGAAATGCAGCCAAAAGAACAGCAATAAAACCATAACTTGGTGCTAATCTGTATGATGTATTCATATGCTCTCTTGCTGTTTTAATATACTTTCAATCATTATTTTTGCCGCGCTAATTTTTATACTACTTCCTTCCAAACCAGCTCTCGCAATAGAACCTTCCAATATAAAAGAAATCATTAATGCCAACTCTTGAACTTTAACTTGATCTGAAATGAACAGCGAAAGTTGAGTTGAAATTATATTTTCAATCTCGTCTTTATGTTGTTTTACGGCCAATCTTTCTGGACTATCGGTGGAGAATTCTGCTGCCGCATTTAATAAGCCACACCCCCGAAATCCTTTTTCATAGGCAAACTCAGCATGATCTTGATAAGCATCAAAAACCGCTAATATTTTATCTATAGGAGCACTGACAGCAGCAATTCTAATGGCATATAGATCAAGCCACTCTTGATGCCTTGCTGTAATGTATAAGGAGACAATATCTGACTTAGAAACAAAATTATTATAAAGCGACATTTTTGCAACTTTGGCTTTTTCCGTGATTGCATTAATACCTGTATTATTGATTCCATCATTGTAAAACAATACAGAAGCAGCCTCTAAAATTTTTTGCTTAGCCAATTTATTGCTCATCACTCATCAAACCAGGTAGATCGGTATACCTAATTTATCGTAATTTTTATCATTTGCCAAATTTTTTAAGAAATTTAACTAAAAAATATTTAATCATGAACTTAGATTTTCATTTCTTAAATAAATCAAAGCTTATTGCTCGTAATCAGTGATGCTTTAGTCATTTTGATCAATTACCATCAATTTCACTCAACAGCAAAATAGAAATTGATTAAATTTATACTCTTTGAAAAATTATATTTTTATTTTAAAAATCAAATTCTAACGTTAAAAATTGGGAGTACAATCAATGCAGATGCTTATCACACCACCATCAATCTAAATTTATAATAAAGTAAAATATTTTAATCACGACTCCCAAACATAGCCAACACACATCCAAGTTATAATTTTAGTTCCAAGCTAAGGTTATATTTTTATTAGTTTTTATTTAAATTATATTCTTTTCGCCATTGCACTGGGCTAATGCCGAACCAAGTTTTAAATGCTCGGTTAAATGAACTTTGTTCATTATAAGCAAGCAAAGCTGATATCTCATGAATGTTCAATGATCTGTCCTCAAGATATTGTAATGCCAGCCCTTTCCGAACTTGGTTAAGACGTTGCTTAAACGTATAACCTTGTTTTTGTAATTTGTATTGAAAAATTCTCGTAGGAAGACCTACTTTTTTGGAAACATACTCAATATTAATATTCCCTTGATGAATCGCTTTGATAATATTTTGTTGCACCAACTCATCAAATGAATTCACTTCTGGTAGCTCTGCCAACAGAATATCTGCTTGCCTATTTAAAATCCTTTTTAAAACTGGATCAGCCTTATTGATTGGGAGTTCTAAATTGCTTTTCGCAAAAAACATTCTTGTTCTATTTTTTGAAAACTCAACATTACAATCAAAATATTTTTCATAGGTGCGTGGATTTTTAGGTCGGTCGAATACAAACTCCACTTTATTCAACTTCACAACATTGGGCGCTACAATGGTGTTTACAATATTAAAAAATATAGCAATCATTGTCTCATCCGCTAACTTACCTGCTTTAAAGTTTGCATCAAACTCCCATGACACAACGAGGCTTTCATCTTCAACAGAAACTCCCATTTGCATAAAGTCATAACAAAGCCTTTGATATTTAATAAAAATAGGCAGTGCATCATATAAGCTTTCACATGATAAGCCGATATATCCTAGGATACCTAAGTGCGATGGTTGTACATATCTCGCTATTTCTAAACCGAGTGATGGTCTATTATATTTTTGTTCAATTGCTTTCAACATTGCTAACCATTCAGTGAATGGTATTCGTTTGTCTTCATGCATATTGTTTGAAATTTTAGCGACATTTAAATTTTTTTTAAAACAAAAAGCTCTAATAAATCAATTAAACCGCTCGTCACAGACTTCAAAGTATAAATACGCTTCATCTTTAATTTCCCCTGTACATCTAAAAAAGATTAATCGCTAAGTATCAGATTTTATTAAAATATATAAAACTATACCAAGGTTCTATATCATTAGCTAAATGGGTTCAGATTTCTCTGAAAGTGTATTGCATTACCATCATCATCAAGAAAATCAAAGCTTAGTGTATGTAAATTATCATTTTTATTCGGTTCACCGGCTATTTCATAACGTTTAGTAGAATACGGATAGCACATCATGTCCATTTCTGATTGTATATTTATATTTTGAGAAGGACTTTCTACTTTTAAGTTGATCAATGAAGCATGATAGGGTGTGGAATTCTCACATTCGATATAATTTTTTTTATCTTGTTCAACGATTTTGAAATGTATTTTTTCTACAATCATTTCAGGCGACATTTTAGCGATCTGTTTAGGACGATAAAATAATTTAAGCTGAGTATTCATTGCTAAATTCATATACGCAGCTTGATCGCTATGGCGCTTAATCATGGGTATTTCATATAGATTTAACCAAAAAACAGTTTCTCTATCATTTGGTAGAGCCTTACCATTGTATAAAAGCTTGAGTCCATGAATAGCATCTGGTGCTACTTTCACAAAAGGAGGTAAAACCAAAAAAGGAATATTCTCTGTATCAGGATTACCCTCTCCTCGATCAACCCAAGTTTGTAGAATAACAGGATACGGATTGGTATTGGCAACCATCAAACTTTGTTCATGTTCTCCATTTTTAAAAACAATTCGTGTTTTAGCCGCCAAGATGCCTGCCTGACAGCTATAAGATAAAAGCAAGCCCACACAATACAGCACAATTTTTTTTATTTTCATTATTGCACCTTAACCAAAACATAAGCAGTGGAATTAATTTTTCCAGCCTTGATGGGTTCTGTACCCGGTAGTTTTTTTAAGGTTGCAGTAAAATTGTGTAGATAATGCGTATAGCCTGACTCTGTTGATGCCCCTGTTTGTGCCCCACTTAGTACAGGATACCAACCTGCAGCAGTACCTCCGCCTGCTAAACCTAGCTGACCAACAAAATTCATATCCGTCCCAGTGTTGGTGTTTTTTAAGAAAATTCCTACACCTTTAGCTGACTGTGCATCAGTATAATTATCTGAGAGTAAAGCAGTCACACCGTTTTGGGCATTTACCAAACCTAATTGTTGGGCTGCCACATATGCACCATATGAAGTCTGTATCCCTATTGAAGTCTGATTGTTTCCTGTACCAGAAGTCACTTGATTGGAACATTCAATCGATACATTAAAGTTTTCTTGTACAGATTGATTTGCACCAAGCGCCAGAGTATTAATCGTATTGAAAAATACAATTGGGGTTGCATTACGAGCAACACAGGTCGGCTGGTTTGTTAATGAATTACCTATACGCATACCATAGCCAAATCCATTATCAACTCCCCAAAAATTAAATCTTGTTAATGAATCATCACCTATTTGATCACTTACTAATCCAGGTCCTTTTAACTGAATATAAGCATTTGGTCCTACATACCCATAATTTCCAGTGCTAATTTTACCACCAAGACCAAGAGTACTAACTCGATATAACTCTGCTTGCATTAAAGGAACATCTTGTAATCTTATTTGAATCTTATTACCAACAGTTGCATAACTTTTAACAGGAACAGATTTGTAAAATCTATTTACAACGACACCATCAAAAGTAAGCTTTAACCCTACATATTGCCAATAAGTTCCAAAAACATCAGGCATACCATCTAATACACCTAGATCTTGTCTTCCTCCAATATAATCATCACCATTAGTTGCAACCAAGAAATAAATATTGCTTAAATCAGTCTTATTACAAATCCAGAGGACACTACTTGCTGTCGCACCTCCAAAATTATAATTTGTTGGTGGAACAACTACACTTGCAAGAAGAGTGCCTACTGGTTGCAGATATGTAGATGTTAAATTTACTTTACCAAATGGAATAACAGCCGTACGATTGTCTTCTGTTTGGCTTACTCCAGTTGATTGACATGCAGCATGAGCAACTAAAGAGATCAAACATCCAAATATAAAGAGTATGTTTATAAATAAACGAATCATCTGAATGCCCCTGATTTGCAAGTTTGATTTAAACGAATAATGCTTTGTTTAAGAAGTTCATCATTCATCTGATAATGGACATCACATTTTTGATCAGCTTCTTCGCCCCATTTGACAGTGAGGACCCCTTGCTTGGCTGGAGTGCGAACATACATCTGACCACTTTGCCCCACCATTCCAATCACATTATTTTCCGCATCAATGACATCAGCACCTAAAGGAACAAATTCATCAGCATCCAATTTTGCCTGGATGAGTAATGGATAACCCATTCTGGTTTTAAACTTTACTTTTACCGCTGCACCAGCATAGGGAACAATACGTTGATCATTTGTTTCAATCTCAACACGATCAGAAATGCCTTTTGGTTCTAATGAAATATTGTTATAGCGATATGGTGTAATTGCAGGGATAAGCGCATAACCTTGATGATTAATTCGTGTACCTTGACCATTGAATAGTCTTGCACCTTCAGCACCTTTGGCTTCAACTAAAGCAAAAGTTTCACCAAGGTATGGACCAAATGTGATCCCTCCAGAATGCACCGCTAATGCGCCTTGCAGATTAGTTGAAACTTGCCAGTAGTTATCACTCATTGAAGCATTTAGACCTAAATTACTATTGTCTAAACGCTTATTGATATTTGTATTCCAAGTCGTCACTTGCATATTTCGATCATGACTTAAACCAAGTGCATAATTGAGCGGCTGATCTTGAGCTAAGGAGCCTGATAAGGTGGCTTGGTAAGACTCTCTATCATTCTGAGCATGTGAATAAGCTAAATCTAAATTAGGTGAGCTTGCCTTATTATTTCGTCCCAAAGCAAAGCTTAAAGAAAGACTTACAGAGGTATCTTGACGATTATCAAGCAGCTTTGAATCTATTTCATCAAATCTATTGTTGATAATATTGTCATAAGCATAACGTTGTCGCATCACAGCCAAATTGAGCGTCAAACCATTTTGAAATGCTTTGCCATATCCAATTTGTGCCTGTACATCATTATCACGGCCATCACGGTAGTTTTGCGCTGATCCAGATAAAAATAATATCCCATAATCACCAAGGCTTTGGTTCAGGGTAATTTCAAAACGGGAGCGTTGTTGGTAAGTTGACGACTCCCAACGATAACCATGTTTATAAGAATTCCTCAGCCCAATAACATCGCCTAGATCTCTATATCCTTCAGTTGAATAACGATAACCTGCTAAAGATACTGTCGTGCTGGTCGGCTGAAAAGTCTTACTATAGGTCAGGTTAGTCATCCAACCCGTTATTATATCTTCATGAGGTAAACTTGCTCTAGAGTAAGTTAAGTTAGCACCAAAAGCACCGATATGCGATGCATATGTTCCACCTAAGAGACCAGCTTGATAACCATCTGCTAAGCGTAATCCTGAATTTAAAGTGATGCTATTACTTATTCCTCGTTGAAAAGTAAGATTAGAGAAAAAAGTGTCCTCTCCAATATCACGAGTTTTCCCGACATCTAGGTTATAACGTGAAGCACCTAAACGCAGAGACTCAGGTACAGCAGAAAATGGAACACTAAACTGAGAAATCGTTCCATCAGCTTCTCTAACTTTAACGATTAAATCACCATTAAAATTTGTAGGATATAAATCAGAAATTTTAAACGCACCTGGCGCAACGGTTGTCTGATAAATCTCCTTGCCATTTTGCAATATAGAAACATTTGCATTGGTTTTCGCTATACCTTGAATCGTTGGTGCATATCCTCGCAATGAATCAGGTAACATTCTTTCATCGGAACTAAGGCTCAATCCATTAAAACTTAACCCAGAGAAAAACTTTCCAGAACTATAGGTCTGCCCTAAAGTCACTACACCTTGAATAGGCTCTATAGGGCGAGAAATATAGCTACGAATATTGGTCCATTTTGTCCCTACTTCTGGACTATAATTAATATTAGACTGTTGACGATATTGCCATTTTCCAATATTTACACCACCATTTAATGATACATATGCAGCAGATTGAGTCTGCGAATGGTCCTGTAATTGATATGAAGTATGATAATAATTGCCTAGATAATTAATAAAGCCAATACTTTCACCCGCATCCCATTGGGATGCATTCACATAACCCCGTGGAATATTATGCATATCATTTTGAGGGATACTAATATCAAGTCGAAGCTTTTCAAAATTAAAATCTATTGCGCTGGATTGAATATAATTTGATAAGAGAACACATTGATCTTGCTGTTTCTTAATATTTATCAAAATTTGCTCTGAAATTCCTAATTTTTCTATAGCAACTAAATCAAAACATGGTGAAATATTTTTTTGTTGGTCTTCTACAAACTTTAAATTCATACGTTCAATAATTTGCTTATTAACAAAAACATCCACTTTGTAAAAGCCTGGCAATATATCTTCTTTTTCACTTAAACGTTCTAATAACTTAATTTGATGATCAGATTGTCCACGAAATAATGCTTGATCAAATATATATTCACCATCATTATTAACATGATCATTTGCATCTGCAGAATTATAACCACCAATCAAGCAACTAACTAAAAATATAGACAATAAGCTTCTACGGCCAAAATATTCAGCAAACATAATATTATACTCGCTTTTTATTTATTTAGAGGAATCTCGTGGACGACTAAAGCACCATAATCATTAACAAGGGTAAGTTTAATTTTTGAATCTTTTAAACTATGTGTATTATTATTTATTACCCAATTAACTTTAGCTTTTGGAGCAATTAAGTCATTTTTTTTGACCACGATTTCGCTATTTCCAGCAATCAAACTTAATTCTTTAATATTCACATAATATTCAGATGAATTTTGAATGTTTAATTGCTTTTTTGTTCCATCATTTTCCAAGGTAAATTGAACTTTTTTATAAGCATCTGCTGTAGAACCTTTCAAATTTTTAGGACGGTAAAAAACCTTGACACGATTCTTAAATACAATCATTAAACGACTACTATCGCTGTCTTGTTTTTTTAGTGCAGGAAACTCAGAAAAATTCAAATAAAACAGTGACTCAACATCTTTTGAGACATTTTCTTCACCCGTAAATATTAAGCGTACAGTTTGTCCAGTGTTTGGATTTATCCGAAAAATTTGTGGACTAACAATAAAAGGAGCTTTGCTTTTTTCAAGAGTAGAATCTTCATCCCCTTCATCTAGCCAAATTTGTACGAGGTTTGGATATTGATCTTTATTTTGTAAGTAAATGGTCTTTTCATTTTGGCCATCAGGAAAAATTACACGTGTTCCTGTAAGAACTACACCTGAGAAGGCAGCGGACATTATGGTTAAGCCACCAATCAAGATATGACTTTTAATAATATTGACAATCCACCTACTCATTTTTACTACTCCAACCAAATAATTGATTGATCTGCTACTTAAGTAGCAGATCAGATAAAACCTTATTGATAGCTCAAGGTGTATTCAACAACTGAGGTCACAGCACCTTGTGTTGCACCACCAGCTTCAGAAATATAACGCGCACCAAAATCATGGCTGGCACTTGTTGCACCATTGAGTAATTTCAGACCTTCAACAGATGTTGGCCCATTTAGAACAACTGAAGTTGTCCCAGCAGCCTCTTTAGTCAACTGAATTGCAACATTCGTAGCAGGATTAACTGTTGCTACATTGCCTAAATTGCCATTAGTAGTTACTGAATGGCCTAAAAATTTTGTTTTAATATCGAGATCTGAGGCAGGTGCAGTACATCCTGTGACATTAATCGTAAAAGGTGTCAAACCTGCTGTAGCACCAGAAGAAGTCAGCGTATTTGCTGATACAGTTGGTAGTAAAACCACGCCATTGGTTCCACTATTGATTGAAGCTTGGCAAGTTTGATCTGTAACTTCCCCTTGAAATGTTACACTAGGCACAGCATTTGCAACTCCTGTAACCATAATGCTCATAGTTGCTATTGCTAGAAAACGATTTACTAAGTTCATAAATACACCTTTAAATGATAAATAAAACCAAATGAAACTATGAGGATAATAATCTTCAAGTGATAAAGAATTCTTTACATTTCACACAAATTACTTATACATTTAAAACAAATTTTTTTAAAAATGCAAATATAAATTTATTTTTTTAAAAAATAATTCATTAAATTCAATAAGATAAATTTAATCATCACTTACAAGAAAAAGAGTGATGAGTTTAACAAAAATAATAAAATACCCAATACATGACAAATTATTGAATTTTAATAATGACTTAAAGAAATAAAATGAAATCAATCATATTTATCAAGTTGGTAATTTAAATTTATTTATAAAATAACTTGATAAAAAAATATTTTTCAAACTAAAATAAAACAATCAAACGCTAAAAAGGAAATTACCTAAATGAATTTTTATAAATGTATTGCTACAGCTTCAATAATCTTTTTATCAATTAACACTTCAAATGCTCAAAATTTACAATCATGTGAATCAAAACAACAAGAAATCGAAAGTAAATTAAAAAATGCGATAGAACATAATAATAGATACGAAATAAATGGTCTAAAAAAAGCACTAAAAGAAAATCAGATACATTGCAACAATGTGACATTAAAGCAATAAACAGACGCTAAAATAAAAGAAAAAGAAGTTAAAATACAAAAACTTAAATCAGAAATACAACTAGAGGAAAAATCTGGAAATTTAAATAAGATTAAAAAGAAAGAGCGCAAAATTAAAGTGCTAGAAAATGAAATAAAAACATTAAAATCTCAATAATTAAAAAGTGAAATTCAGTTCCTTTGAACTGAATTTCTAATTAGCATTAAATATTTTCCTTATCTAAGTGCATTTTCAAAGTTAAATATAAATACTCATAATCTTTGCTTCTCGCTTCGGTCAACACTGATCTAATCCTCTCATCCGTCCAACCTTCATATTTAACTCTTGTTAAGAAAATAGAAATTAGAATAAATGCATGATCACCTTTCCTTAAATACGTTCGATTATATTTTCGCTTAATCTTTGTGCTTGATTTTGACAAAACAATAATTACTTAAAAAAAATTGACACCTAATTTTAAAATTATTGATTATTATTTTCTTTACATCTTAAACATTTTATTTATCTTATAAAACAAACATGCATAATAAAAATTTATATTCTGATAAAAAACAATTAATATTAATGATTTAAATTTAACTTAATTTTTTTCAATTATACATATAAAAATTTCAAACAACGCAGACAACAGCTCAACTGACAGGTAAAGATAAACATATGATAATAGCTTAAACTTAATGTGACTTATTTTATAGTTTAAATAGATATTCGGTTAAATTGAAATTTCAGGCTATACATATAAATCATGTTGAAAAGCTGCTATCTAGTCATTTCATCTTCCTTTCATCATTTGTTTTTGTCTTCGAACTAAACCGAGTACTTCTTTTCTCTGCCGTATTTCATCTTCTGAAAAAGGTAAATTGCTCAACAACACAGACATTTGTTGTGTACTATTTTCAATTAAATAACAATCTTGATCTGTTGACCAATTTGTATTTATCTTGACACTTTTACCTTCAATTTTACGTACCATTAGAAACATCAGCTCTTTGAATTTAGAAATTAACTTGATTGTCTACCCACTCCAAGAATTTCCTTTTATTGCCTATTTCTGGTGCAGTGATGATATTAATATTTATCTTATTTCCGAATTTTCCTGAAACTTTATTCGGTGCTTCAAAGTTGAATTCATCTGCACTCCCTTCATTCAAAGCCCTGAAATATTCAGCAATTTTTTCAAAGTTTTTTAATTGATTAAATCCAGGTTTTAACAATAAAAAATTATAGATTTGTTCTAAAACTGAATGATAGTTTGAATTCTTCATAATGACCTCAATTTTACTGTTCACCTGTAGCGCCTGCAATAATAACATTAAAAAATACCTAATAATAAATAATACAGATTTATTATTAGGTATTATTGATTAATCTTATACTTTGCCACGTGATATTATACCAACAATTGCCAATATCACTGCCACAACGAGTAGAATTACTGCAAAATCTTTAGAAAGACCTGCAACTCCTCCAAAACCTAATAAACTTGCGATAAGTGCGATAACCGCAAAAATAATTGCCCAACGAAACATAATATATTACTCCGATAAAGTTTAATTTAAAAATTTGATTGTCCACTCAATCAAATTAGTCAGGTTTCAACACGACATATCTGCCAGTTGAATTAAATCAAGCTATACAAATAATTAACATTAAAATCAATTACTTAAACCACATAAAAATACATATTATTTTTTATGTAATTTACTTGAAATAAAAACTCGCTCGATATCTATATCTTTTAATTTTGGCATCACCATTTTAATCACGCATAATGCTGTACAAGAAATTAAAAGCATTGCGATAACTTCTAGTGAGTAGCTAATCATGAATAAAATCGTATAAAAGCCAAAAAAGAAAGATAGACTAAGGAATACTTTTTGAAAATATAAGGTAATCAATACGCCATACAATAAGGCTGAAATAAATAAATTAAAATATTTATTCATGCCTAATCGATCAAAAATAATGATGAACACTTGTGGTGTATGTAGGCAGTATAAGTAAATGAAAAATTGTCGGTATAATCCATGGCTTACATGATTGTGAGAAATTTCTTACATTTGTATATTTTTTAATCAGTTTATTTTTTTAAATTTTATTTATTACAATTAATTATCAACAAGTTAATTTTAACAAATCCTACAACCCCAATTTCAAAGTAACAAATTGCTATAACAGTAGCAAACTAACATTACAATTCGAAGCGCTCTTAAATTTACCTTAAATACATCGCTTTATTACACTTTTCAATGTATTGTAGTAATTGTTACTAATCTCACTATGTGAAAACATAAAGTTTATTAATAGAAAAATTAATTAGTTATCATCTAGTTAATCAGTAATCACTTATCTTGGATGAATTCATAATGGAATTTGTAAGGGTTTTATATGCCAGTAAAGCGACTCGCGCTCACCCTGAACTCAAATCTGATCTCATTGAAATATTAAATACTGCCGTGGATTTCAACTCTCGTAATGAAATCACTGGCGTACTTTACTATGGGCATGGATATTTCGTGCAATGCCTCGAAGGACGTAGAAGTAAAGTTGATGAACTCTTTTATAATCAAATTTTAAAAGATCAACGTCATCAAAATTGCGAGATCCTATACTATGAAAAATGTGATGTAGGATTATTTAAGCATTGGAACATGAAGTTTGCTCCAGTGAATAAAAGACTTGGAGATTTTTTCCTCGAAAATCATCGTGATGATTTCAACCCATTTCTTCTCTCTAGTGACACTATTCCATCTTTTATTGATCTTTTAGCTGCTGAATATGCTGCTGAACCTTATAATTTTGATGTGAATGAATAAGCCAATTCACCAAGACATAGACCACCTGAGTACAGTGCTATGTTAGTCCGTCTTTGTTATGCGAGTACTCGAATTAATTCATCAAATGATTTAATTGAAGACCTAAACGATATCTTAAATACAGCACGTGATTTCAATAGAAAAAATGAGATTTTTGGTGTGCTTTATTATGCTAATGATCATTTTTTTCAATGTCTCGAAGGTGAAAGAGCTTTAGTTCTGGAATTATTCAAAAGTATCAAAAATGATCGTAGGCACAACAATGTCATTGAATTTAAATTGATGGATATCGAAGAGATCTGCTTTAAAAGTTGGTCAATGAAATATGTTCAAAAGTGCTCAAAAGTTGATTTATTTTTTAAAGCAATGGGTTTTGAGTTGTTCACACCATCTGCTCTCGATGAAATCAATCTAAATCATTTCGTTCAAACCTTACTCAGTGAAAAACAAACTCGAGTCCGCAAAAAAGTGGGGTTAAACCAAAGAGGAATTTCACCTTATTTGTAAAAAGAAGACGAACCATGGTTCGTCTCTTCCCTTCAGTTAAAGTTTGACCGACTGACTTATACCTAGACTTTCCGTTTCACCAGATATAGATGCTTTTGCTAGTTTAAATAAGCCAATAAGCTTTCCTGTGCCTTCCCAGTATTGCGCCCCATTGCAGATGACTCGAATTAATTGAATATTTGGATCTGACTTACCCTGCTCAAAAAATGCGTTATAGGCTGGGGACCATAATTGATCAAGGATCTCTTGGTCATATACACATTCTGCAATTCCGTTGATGGAAACATAATGATTATTTGAAATATGACTATAGCCTAGATTAACTTGATTATGTACAGGTAGATTTTTAGCTAAGGCTGAGTCTTTAGACCCGATAAACCATATTACGCCATTAAAATCGTTCTGTTGTGTCGTCATTGGAACTGAGTGTAGATGTCCCTCATCAGTGACAAAAGTCACCATCACAAAGCGAATGTCCTTAATTAGTTTATTAATTTCTTCATATTCATTTTTTAAATCGTTCACTTTTAATCATCATAGACAATTTGTATGAGCACTATATTGTTATACTATTCATCAATCCTGAGTTATTTTATGTGCAGGTCATGTTCAGCAATGAAGAACAAATTTTATGATTTATGAATAATTTATTTTTTTGTTATTATTGATCTCAACGACTTTAAAACTATTTCCATTATATTGAATATTCTGATTTATTTGCGCACGATCCAGATCATCCCATAAGTCAAAGTTAAAAAATTCTGATGTATCAGCATAGATCCAAAACCATAAAAAAGATTCATCTTTTTTGAGTGGGTCGTAAATAATATCTTTAACTTTAATTAGTTTATGTAATTTAAGATTTTCATCCTGAAGTACAATCTCATATACATTCAATATTGGGTGCTCTTTGCATTAGGCTCATTCAAAATATAACCTAATTTATTTATGATGATGTATTTTGATTTTTAGAAAATATGTAATTTAATTTTTCAAAAGTTATGATTGCTCATCTTTCCTGTAAGCAAAAAATTGCTGTCATGTTTGATTTAGTGAAAAAATTAACTACTCCATATTTTTTCATTTAATTTATAAATTAGCTTATATACTACAGCTTTATCGAACTTTATTGCTGATAAAAACATCTATTCTAAAAAATTTGATCTATCTTTATTCGGTTTTACTCGATATCGCTGCTTGACTTTTTTTTCAATCGTTTTAAAGTCAATGGTTAAGGAGATGGCTATCCTCCTTCTACAAACCGCCAATATCGGCTAATGATACCTACGTAACCCTCAAAGCAGGGTGCGTAGTTTTGCGCCCTGCTTTAATTAACAGGAGCGCACATTATGGTTGTTTCTTTTTATTATATATCTCAAAACTCATACTCAATTTTTCCTACTGAAACTATGTAGGAACAGTCATGTATTTTTCATTTTTTTCGATTGCCATTGGATCTATCCTAGGTGGATGGTTCCGTTGGGCGATTAGTCTTAAACTCAATCAATTTTTTGAAAATATTCCATTGGGAACTGTTGTGGTTAACCTTATGGGTGCTTTTATTATTGGTTTAGCCGTATCTTTTTTTTCAAATAGTTCCCTGAGTTCAATTTATAAACTGCTCATTGTTACTGGTTTTTGTGGTGGTTTAACCACATTTTCTACGTTTTCAATTGAAGTGGTAACGTTACTGCAAAGTGGAAAATTTGACTATGCACTTTTCACCATATTCATCCATGTGCTTGGATCTCTTTTGTTCACTTATTTAGGTATCGTTACATACCAAATCGGCATATCTCATTAATTTTGGAGCATACAAATGACTCGATATTTAGTCACTTTTGGTACTGAAATGAATCAGCGCTACCAAGGTCAGCAATTTTTTGATTTGGTTGATAAAGCATTAATGACTCAGTTTGCTTTAACTAAGTCAGCGCTAAATTAACTATTTATTTAGATCAACAAAATATTTCCATATTTTAGATAACAACCTGCTGAGTTTAGAACAGTAGGTCATCAAAAGGTAAATCATCATGAGCTTAAAAAACGTACCTGCTGGAATCAACCTACCTAATGATTTCTTTAGTATTATTGAAATCCCACAAGATATTGACCCAATAAAATATGAAATGAACAAAGAATACGATGCTATTTTTATAGACAGATTCTTAACAACTTCGATGTATTATCCTGCTAACTATGGCTATATTCCACAAACATTAAGTGAAGATGGTGATCCACTCGATGTCTTGGTCATTTCACCGTACCCCGTTGTGATTGGTTCAGTGATCAGGAGTCGACCTGTTGGTGTGATGTATATGGAAGACGAAAATGGGCTTGATGCAAAAATTATTGCCGTTCCTCATCAAAAATTATCCAAATTATATGATGACATTCAGCAAATTTCTGATATTGATAAAAGTACACTGAACCGAATTCAACATTTTTTTGAGCACTACAATGATCTAGAAACAGATAAATGGGTGAAGTTAAAAGGTTGGGGAAATGTTGAAAATGCACATACAGAAATTCTGAAATGTGTTCAGTTTTACCATGATCAAAACTCATGATTTAAAAAGTTCTATCATGATACCAAATTAGCCCTCTAATTTCTTAGAGGGCTATATATTAAAAAATTAAATCTTTATTTAACAATGCCTTGTTTAAAAAAATCAAAACACTATGCTAATTCTTGCAATATTGCATTGTTAAATGCAGGTATATCATCAGGATTACGAGAAGTAATCAATACCCATCCACCAGTATTACAACGATGAACTTCCTCATCTAACCAGTTTGCACCTGCATTTTCCAAGTCTAAACGTATACTTTTAAATGAGGTTAAATTTTTATCTTTAACGCGTTCAGCATTAATCAAAGCCCATGGTCCATGACATATTGCTGCAATAGGTTTTTTATCATTTGTGAATGATTGAATAATTTTTATTGCATTTTCATCCATTCTTAACTGATCAGCATTCACAGTTCCACCAGGTATGACCAACAGATCATAATCATGTGGATCTAATTTTTCCAAGATTGCATTTGGCATATATGCTGCTGATTTTTCATCGTCGTGTAAAACAGTCTGTACGTCTTTTAACTCGATAGCAGCATGGATACTCTCAATCCCCTTCGCATTCAAAAAAATCCAAAGGCTTTTTAAGTTCATCATGTTCGACGCCTGAATTAGAAGTAATGAATAATACTTTTTTGACATTTCTTACTCCAGCAATCATATAAGTTTTTAAACTATCAAAATAAATCTTCATCGGTGTACGAGTTTTAAGCCGATATTGTTAATAGTCTAAGTACTTTGTAATGATGCTTGTTAAAGATTATTTTCATCTGTGAAAGTGTTTAAAAATATATTTCCCAAAGAGTTTTGATTGGTGTGTAATCTAAGAAAAGAGACCCCATAAGTTTATACAGGATTGAATTTACTTGAGCTAAAAGTTTCAAGGTCATGCTCCCAACCTCCATATTGAGTAAATTCGCACTATCAGTAATTTATTTATGAGATATAAAACGTGATGAATATGACATTGCTCAATACTAGCCTACGATCTCCTTATCCAAAACAAAATCAAGTGCATCGCACTCGGCAGAATATGCCAAACTATTGAAAAGCTCATAAGCATTCAACCATTAAAAAATTAAGCAATATCAAGATTTAAAAATTTACAATCTTGCTTTTTTTAGCATAACTTTGATTGAAGAATCTCATCTTTTGAAATAACCTCATCACTCAATGACAAACTTAGGCTTGTAAATTTGAAATAAATTAATTAACCTACCTAACGTTAGGTAAAACATAGATCAATCATCATGAATCTCAGTACACAAAACCAAAAACTTGGTTTCTCCCTGATTATGCTCCTCGCGATGTTGACTGCGCTTGATGCGTTGGCCATCGATATTTATTTGCCTGCATTTCCTGAAATTGCCAAAAGTCTCAGTGTAAATCTTGGCGAAATGCAGCAAACACTCTCAATATTTTTAATTGGCTTAGCCATCGGTCAAGGTATTTATGGCCCGTTATTAGAGCGTTTTGGTCGTAAATTACCGTTATTAATTGGCGTTTTGATTTTTATCATCGGCTCATTGATTGCAAGTTTTGCCACTTCATTAGAACTTTTGTTAAGTGCACGTTTTTTACAAGCACTCGGTGCTGCGGCAGGTTTGGTGACCCCACGTGCAATTATTAGTGATCTTTGTAATGAACAGGATGCCGCAAAGAATTTTTCAATTTTAATGCAAGTCATGATGGTTGCACCTATAGTCGCTCCCCTTGTTGGCAGCTACTTAATTCAACATAGTTCATGGCATATCATATTTTATACTTTAGCAGGCTTAGGCACGATTTTACTGCTTTGGAGTATTCGATCTTTGCCAGAAACTTGTGCTCCTGAAAAAAGACAAGCACTCGATTTTAAAAATATATTCAACAGTTACCGCTATATCTGTAGCAACCAAGTATATCTATACTTCACCCTTGCAAGTGGCTTTTTATTTGGCTGCTCAATCAGTTTTGGTCTCCTTATAAAATATTAAAATTAGGTCTGAGTATTTTTTTAATCGCCAATCTATGGTTATGCTTCAGTACCTTGTTTGGACAGCCCACGCTAGTAGAATATATTTTGAGTTTAGGCTTGGCGATTTGGTCGACCGGATTTTTATTTGGAAATTTGACCGCTTTGGCCATGCAACAAGCCGAAAGCCATTTAACAGGCGTAGCCTCGTCATTTATGGGTTTAATTCAATATGCTTTAGGTGCAATGATTGGATTCATTGCCAGTCTAATGCCTGAACATATTTCAGTTTTACCACTTACACTGCTACTCTGTGGTTTATTAATGTTCGCTCTGTGCCTCTATGCAAACAAAATGAGCAAAAATAATCAAATAAGCTGATTAAACTATTGAAAAGCATCTCTTCATTTACAGGTGCTTTTCAATACATCTAATACTCTGAGTATTGCAGTTAATCGAAGTTGGTACTTTTGCTTCCCCCCGAAAATTAATTCACTCTGCAAAGCATCCACGAAGCTCATATACATTCGGGCCAAAGTTACATGGTCTAACTGATTTTCAGAGAGGTCTTTCAATGCCGCTATAAAAATTTGCTCTAAATGCTCCATAAACAAGTGCATTGGCTCAATCACCTCATCATAAATATGTTTTGGTGGATTCAGTAAAGCATTCATCCAAAATTGCACATCAAATGATTGGTCAAATCGTTGATCAATACTGGTCAAATAAAGATTAAATTGTTGAAATACACCCTCACCACCAGTCAATATTTGTTTTGCATAATTCAATTCATGCTCAATCATGATGGGAATGAGGCTTAGATACAAATCATCTTTATTTTTAAAATGTGCATAAATTGATGGCTTTTTTATACCGACATCAGTTGCAATTTCGTTCATTGAAGTTGCACTAAAACCTTGCTTTGCAAAACGTTCTAACGCAGCTTTTTGAATTTTTATAGCAGTCACGAAAACAAAAACCTTTATTGCGAATAGACGGATAGTAGCATGTAAATCAAGCGTCGCCAAAATTTTACTTTTATATACTTACTGATTAGACAATGCTTGATTAAGCTACTGATTTAACTCATGCATAACAACAGATCAAAGTAAAAAAATCATAAGAATTGAAGAAAATACAAAAAATCATTGAGTGAAAATACATGTATATATCATGGATAAATTCTTAAACTAAACGTATAAATGCTGGTAAAAAATACAACGGTGAATTATCTTGTTGAGTATGTGCTTTTAACACTGCCAACTTATACCTTCTTTGATAATTTCGACGAGACCCAATATAAAGCATTAAGCAGTTTACTGATCTGTCTTTTATCAAAAGCAAATAATGATATAGACCATAAGCTAGAGTTCCTTATCATGAAAAAAATCTTACTCCCTTGTTTATATAGCAGTTTATTATATTCCTTTTGCACTTTTGTCTCAGCCGCACCCATAGAAAGTCAAAAATTATTAAGTCAATCGTATAAGACTTGCGATAACAATGCCCGAGGTATTATTGAGCAAGCAAGTTGCCTTAAAGATGAGGCTGAACGACAGGACACTCAATTGAATAATACTTATAAAAAATTACAATCACATCTGAATACCCAACAGAAAGCCAAACTCCTCACATCTCAGCGTTTATGGTTACAGTCTCACCAAAGTGACAGTGAACTAGAAACGATTTTATATGGCAATTCACAACCAGATAACTTGCAACTTGAGTGGAATAGCATACAACGTATAGCAATACGCACCACACAACTACAACGATATTTAGATTTAGTTCAATGATATTCATCAATTTTTTATAAGCTAAATGGAATTCATATATGAAAAAATTTAAAACCACTGGATTATTATTGCTATGCCTTTTTCCACTGAGCACTTTTGCTGATGATGAATCACAACATCCTCTTCCCGATGATTCATATATTCATGCAAAATTTAGCCGCAGTTATACTCAATGTATCAATCAAAGTGACGCAGTAACTTTTGAAATGCAAAAGTGTATGAACCAAGAATATGAGCAACAGGAGAAGCGAGTCCAACAGGCTGTTGCTCGGATTACCAGTCGTCCAGATAGTGTACAAAAAGACAAACACATGGATGAAATTGCGGCATGGTGGGATAACACAGAGCGTTATTGCCATTGGGATCCTAAAACAGAAGGACAGGGACAAATGCTAGATGCACAGTCTTGTCGATTGAATCGTGTTGCCAATCTTGCCAAAAAGCTCAGCAATGACTAGTTTAAAAGTATTCTTATAAAATTTTAAAAGCATAAATAAAAACCTTTTGATGACTAAAAGGTTTTTATTCAATTAACTCTATATCGAAGTGTTCATCGTGTTTAGACATTTAAAGATATCGACAGTAGCGTATTTTATAGAAAGGTAAATCCCATTTGGCACATGCTTGTGATGACGATCAGCGTACATAATACGCTAATATTTTGCTCAGCCAGTGATTTTGATAAAGATAAAGCAAACCACAAACCAACCATAGCTTTGCTGTTTTTGCTTGCCGTGTCGTTATTTTAATTGCTCTATATAATTCGAAATTTCAATTAAATTTTCATCAGGATCACGAATATAAACCGACATAATATTACCAACCGCACCTGTGCGTTGAACTGGTCCTTCTGTAATTTTGACATTATGCTGTTTTAAATGCCTAAGTACTTCATCTAACGGTGTCAAAGTGATAAAGCATAAATCCGCAGAACCTCGTGTTGGATGTTTGGCTTTTGGTTCAAACTCCAAACCTGCTTGATGTAAGTTTATTTTTTGCTGACCAAACTTTAATGCTTTTCTATTATTTGCAAATGTAATGATTTCAAAATTCAAAACATGATGATAGAAATGACACGTTTGCTCTATATTTTCAACCGTTAAAACGAAGTGATCTAAATGTGAAATTTCCATACAGCACCTATCAATCAATTCACTTGAAATAGCCAATTTATCAGTTTTCAACTGAAATTTAATGTAAAAACATTAAAAAAATTGCCTCTAAGCCATCACTGTGAACTGATTCATTCGAACACGCATGGTTAAACTTCACAACTCCATTCTAAAGCCTGTAAGTGCGATTCAATATGCAGTACAAATTAAGCACCATACAAAAAAAGCCCCCTACTCTTAAACTTTTAGCAAGATTAGGAACAAGTTACTCCATTAATATTGGCAATTTTTTTTGAATCTAAAGATACAATAGAAAGTGAAATTGCATCTACAACTCGATTTAAAGCACTATTGGCTGTACTGACAACATCTTGCATCTGCTGATTGTTGCTGGGTATTGTTTGAGCAAAACTCATACGACATGCCAATTGCTGATTTTGAGTTGAGTTTTGATCTAAAGTAATCGTAGGATCATTACGTTTTACAATCCAAGCTACAGAAACATCAACTTTTCTGTTGGTCTTTGTTGTACTCACAATATCGAAATGAGAAAAATCTGTAGCAACGCGATAAGAGATTTTTCCACCGACCATACCACTATTGTATCGATCAACTGCACCCAGCTTTTGTTGCAATCCCGCAGATAAATTATCTCGCAGTTCCGCAGCTAAAGTAGAAGTCCATCGCTCATTATCTAAAATTTGAGATTTTCCTGAAGCATCCTGAATTACGATGGGTGCTCGATTAATTCGATCAGGCAATCCCACAGGCAATACCTCAATGACGGTAACCTTCGAGTTTGCTAAGGGAGATACTTGAGTCGTTAAACTATAGTAGTTCGGCACAGGGGAACTTGAACAGGCTGACAAAAATACGACTGCCGATAAAATGCCAATAAATCTCGACTTTAAAGCAGCAGTGTGTGATGTTTGAGCTATTGTTTTCATTTATTTGTCTCTGCTGTCTTACCACGAATCAATGATTCAGGATGTTGTTCAATATAATCAGCCATCAGTTGCAATGATGCGGCTGCACGAGTCATTTGCTGTAAAGCTTTACGCACATCTTGTTGCATCGGTGCATCACTGGATAAAATCGACTCACTCGATTGCATCGTTTTACGCACATCATTCAGTGTTGCTTGTAAGTTTGGTGCAACTTTACCATCCAATTGTTTAACCAATTTATCTGTTGATTCAATAGTCTTGTTCATATTACTGAATGTTTTACGCACATCTTGCCCAATTTCATCTAGCGGGAACTTACTCAACTTATCCGCGATTTGTGAAACTTGAGCCTGTAAGCCACTCAATTCAGTCGCTGTTGTTGGAACTTCAGCTCGTCCATCTGCTCGCATTTTCAAAGTCGCAGCTTTAGCTTTTGGAAACTTGTCAAACGCAATGTAATTTTGTCCTGTTAGTAAGTTCCCTGTACGCATCTGCGCACGCCAACCATTTGCAATAAAGTTTCTGAAAATTTCACCATTCGGGTCAAGCTCTTTGCCATGTGCTAAACGAGATGGATAAATGGTCGCATCTACACGCATGCGTAGCTGAGTATAAGATGGATCAAATTCAACATTAATCGCTTTTACATTACCGATTTCAATGCCCATAAAATCAATTGGAGCCCCTGCTGTTAAGCCACGTAATGAATGATCAAAATACATAATGATCGGACGTGGTTTACCATCTGGCTCTTTCAGTGCCTCTTTACGAGAGTCCGACAAACTAAAATAGCTGTGGTTTGGCGCAATACTACCGGTAGAATTTTCTGGATAACCAAATGCAATACCGCCAGCAACAATACTGGCAAGGGATTGCGTATCTAAATTAAAGCCTGAAGCATTTAAAGAAACATCCACGCCACTCGCTTGCCAAAAGCGTGCATCAGTGGTCACGAACTTATCATAAGGTGATTGGATAAAAGTTTGTAATTCAACACTTTTTCCATCATTTGCCAATTTATAAGCGGTAATCTGCCCCACATTAATTTTGCGATAATAAATTGGTGCGCCAATATCAAGCGAGCCGAGATCTTGTGCTTTTAAGAAAAAAACTTTTCCGGGAATATCAGAAGCCACCACTGGTGGAACTTCAAGTCCAGTAAAAGTCTCCTGCTTTTCTTCTGCCTTGCCGCCATCCACTTCGATGTAGGCACCAGACAATAATGTATCAATCCCCGAAATGCCTCCTGTACCAACACGTGGTCTGACCACCCAAAACCGTGAATCTTTGGCTGTAAAATTACTCGCATCTTTACGTAATTCAATTTTGGCAATGATATGAGAACGATCTTCTGAAAGATCAATTTGCCGAACTAAACCAATGTCGACCTGTTTATAGCGTACCGTTGTTTTACCAGCGACAAGTCCTTCAGCAGTACGAAAAGACACTTCGATACTTGGACCTGTATCCAGTACAGCTTTAGCGGCAAGTGAAAGTGCAATCAATAATGCCACAAATGGTACTAGCCAAATCAACGCAGGACGCCAACGTCCCTTTTTCTTTTCAGGTTCGGCGAGAATTACACCTTTCTCAGGTACCTCACTCGTGCTTGGTGCAGAATCTTGGTCGTTTGGAGTATTTTCTGGCATAGTGATCATTCTTTTTTCATTTAATCATGAGGATATGGTTTAGTTTTTAACTTTTCAATTGATGAATAGTTGTTGTATCCATCTGTTCAGGTTGCTGAGAATGCTGATGATGTGCTTTGAAATAATTGTCCCAAATTAGCCTTGGATCAAAGCTAAGCGAAGCAAACATGGTTAAAACGACGACTGCTCCAAAAGCCACAGCTCCAGGTCCAGCCAAAATCGTCGCCAAAGATTGAATTTGAATCAGTGCGGTCAATAAGGCCACGACAAAAACATCAATCATCGACCAGCGCCCAATAAATTCAACAATTCGATATAACAGTGCACAATGTTCAGGTGAAAAATGCCATCTTGAAGATGATTGCATATACACGGCGACCAATAAAAAAATCAAAATTAACAATTTTAAAATTGGAATGAAAATACTTGCCATGAAGATGACCACAGACACAAGATAATCTCCATTTTGCCAAAAGTAGATCACCCCACTAATGATGGTATCTTGCTGACGTCCCAATAAAGAATCCGTTACTGTCATTGGCAATACATTGGCTGGAATATATAAAATTGCCGCTGCAATGACTAAAGCAAATGTACGATTTAAGCTTTGTGGTTTACGAGAATGTAATGCGCTGTTGCATCTAGAACACTTTGCAGCATGATGTTCATCAATATTTGAGCCAACTGAATTGAGTAAGCCACAACAGTGACATTGTATTAATCCAACTTCTTTTGCACGTACATAGTTTTTGTCTTGTAAATCAACATCTGAAAGATGCTCTACAATTGAACTGATCTCAGTATCATGATGATTGTTTTGCATCACCTAAGCTCCGATCCACTTCATCCCAAAGATCTTTGATCTTGACTGAAGCGATATAAACCAAAAGAATACTTAAAATCGTAAACGCCCAAAGGGCAACACCAGGAATAACAGTGACCATGCCGACCAGTTTGACCAATGTCACCAATACACCAATTAAAAAAACTTCAACCATTCCCCAGGTTCGAAATAAAAATAAAGTTCTTAGTGACAACCTTAGAAATTTAGGTCTGTGTTTAAACAGGCCAATACTCGTTAAAATATAACTCAGCAATAACAACTCAATCAGAGGGACAACAAATGTGGTCATCAAAATGAGCACCCCGACAAAGGGACGATCAATATGAAACATGGTCCATGCAGCACCTATCAGCGTGGTTTGAGAGGTATTGCCTTGTAATTCCACAATGACGATCGGAAAGCTATTGGCGATCACAAACACAATCAATGCTGTGAGTACCAAGGCCAACAATGACGTAAAAGAGCGAGTTCGACGATACAGTTCAGCCCCACAACAAGTGCAATAAGCTCGCTCGTGAGTTAATAGATCAATTTTGCGATAAACCGCATCACATTCTTCGCAACCTACCAGTTCACTCAGGTTAAGATGTTGTCCCAAGGTTAAAGGCTGATTATTTTTATTCGCCATAAGGTCACATCCACGACATAGATTTTCTTTCATTTAAAAATCAACTTGATCTATGTTATACATTTTATTTTTAGCGAAACAACCTGTCATCTCCATTCCTACACAATATTTAAACAATGCTTCTCTAAAGATCGTCGTTATTAAGTTTCTATTTCATTCATGATTGATATAATTTCCAACTCAATTTAAATCAAAACAGCTCAATATTATATGGTGATTTGTCGCTATAGCCTAGCTGTGTGATAGATGTACTCGTGTTCTTTAAGCCATCTGTATTTAGATGAGTCTTGAGTCATTCTAGTGGTTTTAGTGTTAAACAAATGAAAAAATGATCTAAATGAGTCTTGCTGAGTTTTGATTCGATCTAAGAGTCAGTCTAAGGTTCACCCTATTGTATATTTCTTTTGTGATCAGGAACTGTACTGAAATCACAAACCTTGCTCAATTAAATTGCGACCCACCATACAACTGGTCGATGATCAGCAACGTATTCAATGATTCGTAGAAACAACACATGATAAATAAAGTCCTACCTCAAACAATTGCAGACAACGTTTCCGAGTATCATGTGTCATCAATAAATTCTAGATCGAAATCCGATTAACAAACTTAAAATTATCTCGAAGCTTACTTTTACAAGAGCTCTATTGATTACATCTGAAGATTAAAGATTTCTTTAAACCCAAACAGATTAGGCATTATCTCATCTTTAGAAAAATACCAATATTCCAGACAGAGGAGGTCAATGTAAACTTTTCCCTCCTCACTTAATTTACAACTTTCTAATATTTATACTTCACACTCAACATAAAATTACGTGGTTCACCATAAACAGCTGAATTATAGAAACCAATATTTGTGAAGTAATGTTTATCAAAAATATTATTTAAATTAACCGCAGCACTTAACTGTTCATTGAACTTGTAGTTCGCCATCAAATCCACCAATATAAATGACTTCTGATCAATTACTTCACTACGCTTTTTAACATTGTTGTATACCGTTTGCCATCCACGATCCTGCCAACGGGCATTGGCTCCTATGCTTAAACCTTCAAGTTGTTGATTAAATTTGTATTGGGTTGAAACATTAAATTGATGTTCTGGTTCCCAAGTTGAAATCTTTTCTCCGTCTTGATCCTTAATTTGTTTAAAAGTATAACCACTTTGCACTTGAAGATTTGGCAAAACTTCACCTGAAGCTTCAATCTCCACACCTTTGGTTTTGGCTTTAGCACCAATCCATGCAAAATCTACAGCAGGGTTGGTTGGTGCGCCATTATAAACAATGTCTTCGATAGCACGATTGGATTCATGTATTTCAAAATAAGCAATACTTGCATTTAACTTGGCATCATCTGATTGAAATTTAAAGCCTGCCTCGTAGTTTTTACCCTCGTCTGGATCTAATATTTTATTGGCTGAAGACTTATACCAAATATCATAAGGCATAAAGATGTCACTTAGGCTGGCATAAGCACTGATGTGATCATTGATGTCATAAACCACACCAACATAGGGAATGAAACGATTTTTCTCCTCGACAGCACCTTGTAAGCCTTTCATTTTATAATTAATCATACGAGTCCCTAAAAGCACTTTTAAATCATCCGTAAAATTTAAACGTGTAGTGCTATAGATACCATATTGCGAAGTACGGTCGCGAGTATGTGCATTTTCCTTACCCCAATTTGGCTCTGCAATCTCGCCATTCCATTGACTAAAATCGGGAATACTTGGATCATATCCTTGCATGCCGCCATACCAATCTTTTCCGTTCCAACGCGAGTATGAGCCACTTGCACCAAGGACTAAATCATGTTGGCGACCAAGGAGTTCGAACTTGCCTGTGCTATATAACTCCAATGAATCACTGACTGTACGTCCAATATATTGTGAAGGCCAAATATGTGCTGAACCATCTAATTCAGGGTAATAACCTTGAATTGTTCCGAGTGTTGCTTCATAACCATTTATTTTATGGTCATATTGTAGTGTCAGCTCCCAATCATCATTGAATTTATGATGTACATTGGCAAAAATGGTACGGGTATATTGTTCCCATTGACTCCAATTGGCAGCATTGTTAAAGGAGCGATCTGGATCAGGATTTCGTTCTCCTGCCCCGTTAAATAAAGGAAAAGAGCCTGACCATGTTGATGCTTTAGGATCATTATTTTGATAGTCTGCACCCAATGTAACTAAAGTTTTATCACCTAAATCAGCCTCAACTATGCCATAAAATACTGCCGTTTTACGTTCATAACGATCCATAAAAGACTCTTTGTCTTGACCAGCAGCCACAAAACGTCCACGAATACTTTGATCATGATTAAGTGAACCACTGACATCTGCCATAGCACGATAATTATTCCAAGAGCCAGCGCCTAAACTCAATGATGCTTGAGTCTCAGCGGTTGGTTTCTTACGTATCAAATTAATGGTAGCACCTAAAGAACCGACGCCTGTCAGTAAGCCCGTTGCACCTTTTAATACTTCAACACGGTCATAAATGGCTGAGTCACTCAATGTATTACCTGCGGCATAACCCACGTTTCGAGTCGTTGAAGGAATACCATCATATTGAAAGTTATTAATCGCAAAACCACGTGAATAATAACTGGTTCGTTCACTGTCATAGGCTGATACAGTAATCCCCGGTGTATGCGACATCGCTTCATCAATATTATTCAGCTGATAATCATCCATCAATTGTCGTGTAATCACTGTGATGGTTTGTGGCGTTTCTTTTGGTGTTAGGACTAATCGCGTAGCGGTGGCTATTTTACCCGGCGTATAAGAATCTGTATTTTCAGTGATTTCCCCTAATTGATTGGCTATTACGACAATAGTGTTTAATTTAGCAGCAGGCTTAGCATCGAAAGAGTCCGCACCCTGAGTTGAATCCATCCGCATATCTGGGCTGGTCATTACAGATGTCTTCGTTGTTTCTTTTCGCTCGATACGCCAAACGCCTGCACTTTGTTGAATCAGTTGTAGATCAGTATCTTTTAATAACTGCTGAAACCCACGAGCAATATCGAAATTTCCCCTTAAACCACTGCTCTTATAACCCTTCGTCAATTTCGGATCAAAAGACAGTGCAATATTAGATTGTAATGCAAAATTAGAAAGCACTTGACCTAAGTCCCCTGAAGCGACTTGATAATTTTTTTGCGTATGTACAGTTTCAGCATAGCCAATTGCACTGACACCAAACATACCACTCAGTATCAATAAATGAATAACCGTAAAACGCATTTTTTTCTCGCGACTTATTTTATATGGTTTCGGCTTTTTCAATTTTTTAGTTTGTTGCAATGATCGAGACACCATGACCCCCTTTTTAAATAAGAATGAGTTCTCTCATTAGCTATGCCAGTTCAACTAAAAAAAAGTGTCAGCTTTAAATTATTTTTTTGCATGAATACTATGCCAATAACCATTTGCATAACTATTGATGTCTAATCCATAGGTTAAAGCAAGCATGCTGTAGAGCATTGGTAGATCATTTATAGGATAAGTTCCTGATATTTTAATTTGAGCAATATCATCATCTAAAGCAATATGCCCCTTTTGATATCTTTCTATCTGCTGTATAAATTCAGATAAAGTTATGTCATTTGCGATTACCCAACCTTTAGTCCAACTATTATGACTAAAGTCAGATCTGGTTAGATCAAGTACCCGTTCACGATTAAAGTGACTTTGTTGACCCGCAACAGCAATGATCGTATGGCTGAGCTGAAGTTTTGGCTGTACTTTTACCGCTCCCTGCTCGACAACGACCCAAGACCGCTGTGGATCAAGCTCAACTGAAAACTCAGTACCCAATGCTTGCATTTGCCCATGCTGAGTTCGTACATAGAATGGTCGATGCTGTTGATCTTTAGCTGTCTTAATCCAGATTTGCCTTTTTTCAGCACAACATTGCGCTGCTTATCGTTATAGTCCAGATCAATTGCTGATGCACTGTCTAAATACAATTCACCGCCATCAGGAAGTTTTATTTTCTCAATTTCCCCCACTTTTGTGCGATATTCCGCCGTCCATTGCTGTTGTTGATTTAAGCTATAACCCAATAGACACAGTAAGGGTAAACAAAGCAAAACCCACATGTAATGACTTCGCTTTCTGGAGGAAAATGATTGGGTTTGATTTAAAATAGGTCTTGCCACTTCTGTTGGTAACTGCCCAAAAGTGTGATTCAGTTGTTGTACTTTTTGCCAAACTTTCGCATGTAATGAACTTTGCTGTTGCCAAGCTTGTAATTGCTCTAATTGTTGTGGACTCAATTCTTCTTGGCTTAACCGCATAGACCAGTCAGCTGCTTCATTTAAAATTTGCTGCGTTTGCTGTTTATCTTGATTTTGTTCTGTTGGTTGATTTTGATGTTCTTCGGACGCTGTTTGTTTTGGCATTCGCCTAATCATCCATCATGACGGAAAGACAATGAACATAAGCCTTTTTCATATAGCGTTTGACCGTACTTAATGAAATATCTAATCGAATCGCAATCTCTTCATATTTAAGTCCCTCAAGCTGGGCATAAAGAAAAGTATCGCGTATCGCTGTAGGAAGTTGTTCAATCAACTGCGTCACTTCAAGTAAACTCTCGATAATCAAACAATGCTGTTCTGGTGAAATTTCTTCAAGTTCAGGTTGCAAAGCCAACACTTCTAAATAGGCTCGTTCAATTTGCTTACGTTGAATCCAATTGATCATTAAACCTTTGGCTACGGTAGTCAAATAAGCACGTGGTTGCAATAATTCAACTTGTTTTCGTCGCGCCATTACTCTTAGAAAAGTATCTTGTGCCAAATCTGCTGCATCAGATCTATTGCCTAACTTTTTATAGAGCCATGCATATACCCAAGAATGATGATCCTGATAAAGTTGAGCAATATCGTGATTAGGAGCAGACATGGATATATTATCGGCTATCAAATGATAATTATTATCATTAATTTACAACATAAGTTCAATCTTTATTTTTAGCCACAAATCAGTTTTTAATTGAATATTTGCTTATTTCTTAGATTTATCAATCAACTTTTAAAATGATTATGTGTATATTTATCATGGATCAGCAAAGGCTTTTGAATCCATTCAAAAATGCTCAATCGATGATGAATAACTATTCCTACACCATCCAAGATTTTAAAACATAATTTGCATATGAAATTTATTGACTCTAAAAGCTTTACAATTCCCATTTTAAGCATAACAACATATTTAACTTAACATTTGCGCTAATAATTGAATAAATAGATAAAAGTGTCTTTTTAAATAGACGCCCAAAACTATACCTTAAAAATCAACTTTCATCGTATTTAAGCTATTGGATAGAATATCGAACCTCAATTTTATCTTGTTGCAAGTTACCATCTTTTCAGTGCCGACAGCTTCTATAATTATTCTTTTAGTTGAAGATCCCGTCTGGTGTGCCTATTTAACTAAGGATATTCTCGAAAGTGAAGCTATAGACTGCAATATTATGATCATAGATGCTACTGAAACTCCTATTCAAAAAACTAAAAAAAGAAAAACTATAATACTAAGAAGAAAACTCATACATTTCAAATATAAACGCTCATTTAGGTTAAAACTTAATAAATACTCAGTTCATCCATAGATACTGCTTCAATAAATGACATTGACCAATTCAAATCTAATTGTATGTGATTTCAAAAAATTCATTTATGCTAATGACTTAAGATTATCAAAGGATTAATTCTGTTACAGTGCAGGACTAAAAAGTTGTGAATTAAAGCCTTTATTGAAGGCATATAAACGGAGAATTCATAAAAAATGGCATTGAACACGTATTTGGAACATTAAAGAAGTTCAACATCTTACAGAGCGATATCGAAATAGTGAACAGACTTGGCTTAATGTTTAATTTGATTATAGGAATTTAGAGTTGATTAAAAAAACAGCTATAAAATAAGTCTATTATCATGGTTTTAGTGTTAAACAAATGAAAAAAACTCTATGAACGAACCATAGAGTTTTTAAAATCAAACTTCTTCATTACTGATTTAACCAAGATCAACAACTTTTTCAACATTCTTCCGTTCAGCCTTTTCAACTACAGCTGTACCAATTAGATCACCAGTAATGTTGCACACCGTATGCCCCATATCTAATAACGGTGACAAAGCAGCAATGATAGGTAAAAGCGTTAAGGGAAAACCCAATGTTGTTAACATGACCGAAGACATAATGATATCAGCCCCTTTAACACCGCCTGTCCCCGCTGCTAAAAATACGCCTAAAAAGATTGTTGTTGCAAGAAAGTTCATCGAAATGTCTACACCATGGACATTGGTTGCAAAAATTGCAAGCACCCCCAAGACTACCGACATACCATTCATATTTACGGTTGCACCCAATGGAATGGTAAAACCAAAAATTTTTTCAGAAATTCCAAGTTTTTCACGTGCGATTTGCATCGTCGTTGGTAAAGTCGCACTACTCGACGTTGTACTTGCACCCATTAACATTGCTGGGCTAATCGCTTTATAAAATGCAAGAGGTCTAAAACGTGTAAATAAGATAATTGCTATCGGATAAACCACAAGCATCACAACCGCAACACCAGTTACATCCGCAATGATGTATCGTAAACCCTGTAATAGAAACTCACCGCCAAACTTAGAGGTAGCTGTTGCCATCAATGCAAAAATACCATAGGGCGCAAGTGAGATCACAATCTCTGCCATTCTAATGCTTAGGTCTGCGCCAACATTAAACAACTCCACCAGTTTTTTCCCACGCTCACCCAATGAAATGAGAGCAATGCCGATAATAATTGCGAAAATAATGATCTGTAAAATATTACCATGAGACATAGATTCAATAATATTTCGTGGGAACCAATTCACAATATTTTCAACAAAATTAAAGCTGAATTGTTTATCTACTGCTAAGCCATTAACAGCTTCAGTAATATGGGTTTTCTCTTGTTTTCCTGGTTCAAAAAATAGAGCAGCAGTTACACCGACAACCGTGGAAAGAAAGCCTGTCGTGATATAAAAACATACCGCCTTAACACCAATAGTTCTTAGTTTTTCAATATTTTCAAGCTTTGTCATGCCAGAAACTAAACAAAAAAATACCACGGGCACAATGATCACCTGTAGTAATCTTAAAAATATATCTCCTACAGGATTTAGAAACGCTGTTTTTTCGCCAAATGCAAAACCGACAAAAATGCCGAGGATCACACCAATCAAAATTTTTACATAGAGTTTTTGATTCTTCCACCAGTTCATTTTTTTTCCTTTAAAATGAATACTTCTTTTTTTTGCTTTAAGAAATAATTTTTATTGAACAACTATATTTATCGACAACGAGAAATTTTATTTTTTTAAATTCCACACGCTGTTAATTGGAATTTATTATAAACTCAAATTACTTTCAAAATATCTTTATTATTACCATTTATTTGTTTGAAAAAATTATTGAAAAATACCAAATAATTGTTAAAAACGATAGTTCAGATTCAGAGCACTTATCAGGACTTTCTCTTTTTTGAGTTCAATTATTTTGAGGGAGGATTACTAGTTGAACCGCTCTTATTTGCAGAGTCTCAGCATGAATAATAATGTTGAGTTTACAGCATTATTGAGGGTATTCAGACTGATGTTTCCATTTACCTTTACCTAAAAAACTTTAAGCCAGTAAAGTCTACGAGTGATGAAGCCTACCACTGCTTTCCTGATAGCTAATTGCAATATCAATATGCTTTTGTCTCCAACAAAGCGTAGAACAATCTGGCGCTGCCCAAGTCAAACCATAGAACTCAATGAGGCTCTAAACAAAACTTATGGTCATTGGTAAAAAGAGTTGAAATAGAGGTTTGATCATCAAGCGGCATTATATAGCTAGATTAGAATAAGTTTGATTCCAACCTTGCTTGTCTTTAAGTTGAACATACTATTGAGCATTAAAATTAAACTAAATTAAGATATTTCCATGATTTATTAAAGCACGGTTATAAGAAGACCTCTAAGTTTTACGATAGGTTTTAGATGCAAGCTTGAATTATATTGTACTATAAGATTTTTCAGATAGACTTACAACTAAGCCGCTTAATTCAATAAAATCACATAAGAAAAAAACAATACAAAAATGCATACTAAACGATTTTCGCCCAACTAAATTAAGAAAAAATAAATAATTTACATCGTAATAATTTTCATTTAACTCCGATCAAAATGGAATAAAATAAAATCTTATTACTTAAATTTATTGAAAAAATGAATTTAAAATAAAATACCTTTAAATTTTATCCAAAATAAATATATAAACAAAAAACTACTCCAAATTATCCTTTGTTTTTTTTAAAATTCTTTGAATAACTGTACGTGCCACCGAATATTCCTTAGCTAGATAATAGATTGAGTATCCATTTTTAAATAAATCTATAACCTCTCTTTTTTGCACATCATTTAAAACTTCAGGTCTGCCAACTTTCCGAACAGGCGTATCTTCATGGCGTGATATATTCTTTTTATGAGAAAATTGAATTTCAAAACAATTACACATTTTTAAAAACTTAATAAAATGATTTTTTATTTCTCCTGAAATTTCATTATTTGAAAAATCCAAACAAACCAACCTTACTTTCTTTTTATCTAATTTTTCTATTGTTTCCAATATTTCTTCAAAACAATTACCTAGGCAGTCAATATTTTTGATAATTAGAAAATCGCCCTCATCTAATGCATAGTTAAATAGACTTATAAATTTATCTCGATAACAGATTGACTTATTTATCAACACTTGTTCGACAATCAAACGATTTCTTTTCAGGTGATGTCCTAATTCATCAAGTTTTGATAAATGTGCCTCTATATCAAAATCTTGATTTAGATTAGTTCGAACATACCCATACTTTCTCATTTAATGCACCAAATACCTATTCACTAATAATCAACAAAGAAATGCATAAAATATGACCTTTAAAAAATCGAAATATATTATTCATTCTTTCCTACCTCCACTATAAGATTACTTTTAAAATTATTAGTTATCATGTTAACGAAAAACAATGTCATTCGAAGACAAAAATTTATCAATTAGTCAAAAAACGTCCAAGTACCCTATATCTAAAAACTCGACTAGGTCATATTGAACCAACAACTCTCTCCAAGTGCCATGAAAATGCCCAGCGACATAGCCTTCATCAAATATTAATTGTTTATATTTTTGAATTTTGAATTCATAACTTTGAATCATCTTCAGATAACGACTAATTGCCTCAAAAGTTATATCCTGATCATTTGGTGTTTTTTTTATAAAACTCATTATCTTTTGATTGGGTAATTCAACCCAACAATCTTGATACAGCAATCTAAGTTCTTTCTCTTGATCTGTATATCGAATCAAATACCCTTCTGTTTCAAAATTTTCTTTATTTATTTTCACAATAATTTCAGACTTACATAACCACTCTATAGATGCTGAAATTATTTCAAAATCCATTGATAGTTCATTTGGCATTATTCTTAATACTTTATTAGAATTCTTGATTTCAATTGAGATAAAAATTAATATTTTTATCACTGCATTTTTTAAATTTATATTCAGCCCTTCAGTTATTATATTATAATTTTTCTTTCTCAAACACCATAGGCAAATTAATGTAGTTTTAGGCATAACTTAAAATTCTCTCAAATATTTTAAAACAAGCCTTAAAATAAATTTACAATAAAATTACAAAAAACTTTAGAATTAAGTCTGATAAATATTGCAAAAATTCATTAAATAAATTTATAAAACAAAACATTAAATAGCAATTTATTTAATATGTAACATAGTAACATTAACACTCTTAACGTCAATAGAACTAAATAAAAAATAATAAAAATCACATTTTAAAACACAATATAATCATTAAAAAATATTCAAAAAATCAAAAGAATAAAAAAATATTAACAAAATTATAAAAAACACCATTTAAATTTAACCAATATGCTTTTATCATACAGAAACCAAGTACTCCAACATAAATATTATTTTCAATATATTATTCAATTCAGCTCACCTATTAAAATTTTGGATTTAATTCAAAACAACACATAAAATCTAAAGCCACCTAAATAAATTCATACAACATCTTAAAATTTTAAATATATTATTTAATATAATTACTGGTAATAAACGATATATATTTACTTTTACTTAACCTTACTACTCATAAAATAGAACTTTAACTTGATCTTAATTACTTTAAATATTTGATGATTAGTTAATTATCCTAACAATTGTTCTTTACGTATAAGCAGTATTCTTCGCTGTTTATTTCTCCATTCAGTTCAGGATCATTTTTTATGAATTCTCTGAAATTTGCTCAGATAGAAGTGCTTATCAGCTGTTAGTAATCACCCTGTTTTTTTATTTTTATAACTATAAGTACACGTCTAGGTATACTTTATCTCTGATTAGCTCAGATTCACTTAGAAGAATTTTATTTGGTTAAAACACTAGGCTTCTTTTAAATTTATTTTTCTTAAATCAAGAAGATTTCAAATGCCTGAATAGCACAGAAATGGTGGCAGACTTTTATTCCCAAAGACCAAAAATAGCATTAATACATGATATTAAATAATTTTTTAAAAAACTGAAAAAACATACTCAAGCAAAATTCAATTTTTTGATTTAATTTTCACTTCGATATAACGTTAACCCTAATTAAGTATTAAATATATTGTTGTTAAAAATTCTAGTCCTCTTTTTTTATCGAATCGTTCTTTGTCTCTAGTTATTTTTTGCTCGGCAATTCCATTATTTACACGTAACGGAGTTTGATTCGCTTTTTATATCATCATAGTTATCGAGCTCTTTGTACTTCTACACTCTCATAAGATTGTTGAATAATTCAAATATTCTAGCCAGCTACGCTGTACTTATCGTTTAATAATTTTTTATTTAAAAAAAAGCAAAAGTAAATTTTTTGACTATCATATAGCAGAAATTACGAACGATCAGCGCAAGCAATATTACTGATCATTCGTAATTAAATAAAATAGTTTTTACTTTAAGTTTACGGTGTTGAATGTGAAACAAATTTTCAACACTCAACACCAACGGTTATATAAAATCAATTAATAATTAATAATTAAAAGTATAACTCAAACCAAAAGTACGACCTTGTGCTCGCATACTAGACACAGGTGAAAAAGTAATTTCGGACTGTTGGCTATAAACGGTGCGGTAGTCTTTATTCCACACATTATAGATTCCAAAATCTACCCTTCCCTTATACGCAGGAAAATTCACTAAGGTATCCATGATCGCATAGCCCTTTATTTTTGCGGCTCGGTTTGGAACCACCTTATCACTGTTCACTGCAACCTTATCATCTTCAAATGCTTTATCAGTTCCTTTTACAGCAAGCATCTGTACACGGAATCCATAACCATCGTCACTATTCCATTCACCAAAAATAGTTCCCTTCGTTGGAGACACCTGATAGGCATTTAACTCACGCCAATTACCAGCGGCATCTTTATATTGCCCACGGGTGTATGCCAGCGTACCACCAATTTTAAAATCTTCCAGAATTGGATATGCCGCAGTCATTTCAGCACCATAAACACGCTGATCAGTATCAGCAATATTCACTGAACGATCCGCATTGAACTGAATGACTTTATCTGATGTGTTATAGAAACCAGTAATTCCTAAATCAAGTTTTTGATCATCTTGTAAGCGCCAACCCAGTTCATAACTATTAACCGTCAAGGGTTCTATATTTGCAGTTGATACCGTCAGAATGGAGACATCACGTAACATCCGTAACACATCTGGATAACTGAAACCTTGAGAAAAATTAGCAAATAATTGCTGATTATCCGTAAGCTTATACACTGCACCTAAATTAAACAAAAACTTGTCAGCATTTGTGGAATCACTTGCTACACTCTGTGTTTGTCTAGAAGGCGTATAGGCGGCTGTATCTGCCTTGATATATTGATAGCGCGTTCCTGCTTGTAGATTAAAGCGATCCGTAAGTTGATAATCTGCCTGTAAAAAAGCACCGATGTTCTGAATGACGGTATCAGGACCAGCATCTAACCTTCTGCCAGTATCTTTATAAACCATACCATTATTACTCACAGACAATACATCATAATGCTGAGTATCTTTTTCTCGATCATAATCTAGACCATAGGTTAGATTAAGATCACGCTCTGCAAGTTTAAAATCAGACTGAACTGTTGAGCGCATTCCTGCCACATCTACCGTATATTCTGATTGATTTACTGTAGCGCCACCTGAATAAACTGGGAAAAAACGCCCTTTTTCATTTCTATAATAAGCTTCCAAATTTACAGTCTGCCCCCATACATCCTCATTTTGGTATTGGGTATTAAAGGCATAACGATCTGTAAATGGTTGATTACTTAATTCCAACCCTTTGATTGCCCGTTCAGACTGTGGGCCCTTAGCAATGGTATAGTTCGGTCCATAATCAGGCACATAACGAGTGTCTTGCTTATCCTTGTAATACTGTGCACCAAAACTCAAATTTTGTGTGTCAGTTAAATTAAAATTCAGACGTCCATTTATGTCTAAGGTATCGGTATCATTACGGCTGGTCTGATTAGGCTCAGTTGCAATCCGATTCCCATTTGCATCAAACAATGATCCTCGGCTGGTATAGTTCGCACCAAGGAAACCATCCATTTTATCATTGCTGAAAGAAACGCTCTGACCCGCTTCATAAGCCAGACCATCTCCTCGGAAATTATCAGCAGAGGTTATCCCCAATTTAGTCTCAAAGCTCAGTGGTTTCGATTTGTCAGCACGTTTGGTAATAATATTGATAATCCCACCCGTTGCACCAGATCCATAAATACTGGTTGCCCCTGAAATAACCTCAATCCTTTCAATCATCCCCGGACTAATACTGTTCAATTGGCGCGCAGGATCACGCGACCCTGTCTGAGATACACCATCAATCATCACCAAAACAGTTCTGCCTCGCATGGTTTGGCCATAATTACTTCCAGTACCACTAGATGGCGCCAGCGAAGGAACCAGTTGAGCAAGAACATCTGCCACTTTTCGCCCTGCCCCAGCCTGTTTTTGTACCTCTTCTCCGCTGATGTTTTGTACAGTCCCTGCAATGTCTGCAATGCTCTTTTCTGACCGTGTCGCACTAATAACAATCTGTGCTAATTTCTGGACAGGTTCTTGTTGTTGAGCATTGCCAACCGATGTTTGAGTATTTGAAATTTCATCCTGTGCATATAACTGACCACTAATTGCAATAGACAAAACACATAAGCTGAATTGGGAAAGGCGCATCCTGTTTTCCTCAGTTGTAGGCCTGAATTTTAGCGCTAATAATAATCATTAGCATTAATAATGTAAAATACAATATTCTGATGGTGAAGCACATTAGCCTCGGCATAGCCGATAAAAAAAACATTTAGATTGTTGATTTATTATATTTTATTACACTCTTTTTTTAGACTCGTTTCACTCCTGAGTTTGTTGATAAAGCCCACAGAGTGAATAAAATTCATTTCGATAACAATGGTATAATACTGCTGTTTTTTCCAGCATCTTTATTTTCTTCTGCGCTTGATAGGCAATATCTTTTGCAATATAGGCATAGGATTTTACATTTTCATCCGGCTCACCCACAATTTTACTGGCAGCTGAATTTTCAAAAATAAAATAACTCATCATGCGCATGACGGCTCTAAAATGCCCTTGCCCAAGCACATCTTTTTCACCGAGTAAAATATGCCAGCCAAGATCAGAGTCATCAGCGTCATAATAAAGCGCCAGCCGATCACGCTTGGCTTCATATATCTCAAGATAACCCACATCTGTATGTTCAATCGTGATAATAAATAAGCGCTGATGATCATCACAAATCATCTTTTCAAAATAAACTGCCAGTTCAAGTTCTGGTTTATTCAGTTGCCACTGCGGAATCACATGAGGTTCATGCATCCATTTATACAATAAGGGAAAATCCTGTGGTAGTTGCACAGCCCTTAATCCATAAGCGATTCCTCTTTCTTCGTAATGGAACTCATCCAGCAGTTGTGAAGATAATGTCATCATAAATATTTACTCAATTCAATTTCATACAGATGCAGTTAAGTGGTAATAATCCTGAGCTGAATGTTCGCTGAAAAATTGTTCTCGCTTCAGTCGCTCTTGGATTTCCATTTGCTGAAACTGCCCTAGATATTGCTGGGCAATATCTTGACTCAAAATGAACACACCATCAGCATCTCCAACCATTAAGTCACCAGAGCAAATACAGGTATGACCCATCTGTATTTTCTGGTCAAACTCAACCACACTTTCCCCCTGATGACGTGTAGTGAGGCAACTGACAGATGAAGCAAAAACGGGGACCTTCATGTTTCTTAAAGCAACTACATCGGTTACTGCGCCCAATATGATTACAGCAGCAAGCTGATGAAATATGGCAGCGCGATGCCGCTGTTCTCCCCAGCAGGCACGGTGTTCCAACTGACGTGCATCAATAACCAATACATCACCCGGCTGGCTGTTTAACAAAGCCTGCCGCAGTGCCATACCATTGACTGAATGTACTGTGGCCGTTCGCACACGCCCCACAACATGCCCAATCTGGTTAATCGCATGAATCTGCGGTAAGTGCCCTTGGTCCAGTACATGACCAATGGTTGAGCTGGCAATATCTGCATAGCTCTGAATTAAATTATTTAACTGCTCTTGCATGAGTGTTGACCTCTGTGTTCATCCTGTCTCAGTAATGGACAGCTTGCACAATATTCTTTTTGTGCTTCAGGTAACTGAAAATAAAAGCAGCATTTTTTTCGTTGATAAGTTGTGGACGATTGCTGCCTACTCTGATCCAGCAAATAAAATGGATTCTGTTTTAAACCCAGATCAACTGCAGGCAAATCTATCAAAAACTGCCGTTGAAACTGGATACGGCTGAGTAAAGCTTGATCCCCTCCTTTTCTGTTCATCATGTCGTAAAATTGTAGAATTCGTAATGCAGTATTTTCCCACAACAAAAATTTTTGTACTTTTCCTGAACGAGCAAGAACATCAAACAACTTTTGCAAGTCATCCAGTATGAATCGCACAGATTCTTCAAAAGATTGCTGTTGCCTACCAACACCAAGCTGTAATTGAGGTAAATTAATCAGATGCAGTGTTCTGTCCCAACACCAGTCAGAAGGTAATACTGTAGAAATACAGGAAATGTCCCATGGCAAATCAATTTCCTCTGAAGTCAGCGCATAAAAATAGGGAAACAACAGAGGAACAGCCCAGTATTTAATGAACATGGATGCAGCACAGGTTAAATTCACTGCATCCACACGAGAACCAAAATCGTTTAATGTTGTCAGACATACGGTGGGATTAAGCAGATCTGTAAAACTCACTATCTGCTGGCCATCTACTGGCAGCACATCAAATTGAATATTCAGGCGTTCAGCCAGCAACTGCTTAAGAATGGGTATATCGGATTCTGTCATTTTAAAATCAGACCCCAATATTCAATACTGCAATCTTTGACTGCACGCCTGAGTTTTCTCTATTCATGAAATTAAACAATGCTCCTGAATACATTCGGAACAGTTCCCATACTGCTTGGCATACTTCCTACTCGATTGTCTTGTTCAAGGAGTGGACGGATCAGTTGCTTATATGGCCACAACTCACTATCAAATAGAATCTGCTTTAATTCAGTCCGGGCCGTATCCGTAAATGGCACATCATTCAACGCTTGCTGTAACTGCTGGGCCATAATGCGCCATAAATCAGCCGAGTCAATCTGATAGAACTCTGCAACAGTCTCCAAGATACTGGCTAGATTGACCTGTATACCGAGTGTCTGTAGATAGAGAATCAAACTTTCCACACTGTCGTGATACAAGGTAATACGAAAATCATGTGGACTCAGATATTCAGGATCAGGTAAGCCATGCTGTTGCATCCACGGTTGATAAATTCGGACGGAATCATGGTCACGGAGCATGAAACCTGCAAACTGTCCCTGTTCCAGCACAATACAGATATTCTGACCATGAATTTCGCCCATCAGACCAAGACGGAACAGGCGCAAATTTACCTCAAAGAAATCACGGCATAATTCAGCAAAAATATTGCAGACATGCTGCGGTGTAGCCGTTAGATTTTGCCATTTTAGGATCAGATCAAATACACATCCCTGCCCGCCCATCAGTTGCCCTAAGCTAGCCATAGGAATAATCTGATAAGGTGCTTGTAACAGCTCAGCAGGAATTCTACGGCGCTGTGCAGCGAGATGCATAGGCCGCTCGTTGAACAGTATTAAATTATCTGGCGTTAAATTCTCCTGTTGCTCAGGAAGATAAGCCCACCATTGATTTTCATCACATAGCCAAAGACGTTTTTTTAAAATCTCATCTTTTTGCTTAGCTAGCTGCAACAGTTGCTGATTCTTTTGCCCATTGATCATTTTGACAATCGGTAAAAAACGCAATGAACCCAGTGACTTCACCGCAAGTGGTAGTTTTAGACTATCCTGTGGCTGTGTCGCTGAAAGTAGACTTCTTAATGACGAACTGGCGTACCAGCCGTTGGACTGAAATGCTAAGGGGATAATGTCCTTATGCTGCAACTCCTCAGAAAATTTCCCAGACAGCACATGTTTGAACTGCCATGCATGTAGGGGAATCGCCAAATAATCGTCTCCCAGTGCTTTGTCATCACATTCCTGTTTTAACATCAGGAACTGTTCAGCGTTCAGAAAAATACGTGCAGGTTGCTGTCTATCGATCTCAGTAATATCCTTCCCATAGACCAACTTTTCTTTATTTACTGCAACCCAGTGAACATCCATATCCTGAGCAAATTCAGGACTGAAATACTGATATTCATCAGGACTAAAACCGTCTTTTAATTTGGCCAACGGATGATAGGGACGATCCCGTAAAGCAGCATACTGCTCCAGCTGTATAAATAAGTCTGCAGGATGTTGCTTTAACCACGCTAAAGAGGACAATTGATGTTGCTGAGACAATTCTGCCTGTAGGATTGCTTGTTTTAAATCTGCACGAAAATCTGCCAATTTTGATGCATCAGCGGAGTTGAAGCACGGTAATTGCTGCATGAAGTCAAATAACTGTAATGCGCTTAGTTTCTGAACATGGTAATTCTTCGCTTCATCCATGTTAAGTTTACAGATGGATACTCCAACATGCATCTGCCAACGCTGCTTCAAACCCTGTTTCAACGGTAGAATCAAACACGCTGTCTGTTCAGAATTAAATAAAACAGCAAAATGTGACCAAGCGCTATAACTATCAAAAAGTGTTTCAAATCCATGCTGAAATCTTTGTATACATAGTCGTTGAGCCTGATCCTTTGTCAGGACCTCCGATTCTAAAATATATTGCTCAGCAAGTAGACTATTGACCAAATCCATCAATATCACCTGTCCTGAAACAGTAGGCGAAAACACCATTGTATTCATTGGTTTATTCCCCCTAAACAGGCTGACGAAAATGGAACAGCGGGTTATTGACATAACGCATCTGTACATAACGCATCTGTACATCACCATCACCGAATAAACGACGGCGGGTCAGTGATTCAATACAATATTGTTCTGCAAAGACATCAAATGCCTCATAGCGTGACTGGTGTTCAGGATGTTGCTGCTGAAATTGATGAATAATATCTGCTGCTTTTTGCCAGAAGGCTTGTTCGCTAAAGTCAAGTTGCTGTTGCAGTGTCATGGCGATATCACTCAATGCAACAAAAAATAGACAGGCACAACTAAAATCCCGCACTGCATTTAGGTCATCCGTGAGGATAAATGACATGCGATTGGCTTTCGCATGTTCCGCAGGTAATGCGTGCAAAGTCGGAAAAGCTTCTGGATGGGCCAGATGATCAGGACTGAAGCGTACTCCATCGTGGAAATCTTTTAAAATGATCCGTACAGGCCAACCATTACGATGAACCAAAATAATATTCTGTCCATGCGATTCAGTTCCAATTCCTTCTGCAAAGAGTAAATAGAGAATTGGCTGAATGACCACAGACAACAACTGCTCTACCCATGCATCCACACCATACTGATCCAGCCATGGTTCTATCAGTAACTTTCCATCCTGCTGGACATGCCCAATTCCATTCAAAGGAATAGCATCTTCACCAGCTTTTAGATACTGCTGAACGCTTTCACGCCACAGACTAGCAATAGTTCCATAGGCCTGTTTGGCATGAGATGCTGGCAGACGAGTGAAATCCACTGCTGAGGCATGTACTTCACCAAGAATATCAAAATCCAATTTTTGGGCAATTGCACTGTTCTTCTTTAAACCCTGTAGCCAATCTGTAATTAGCGGCCCATTCATTGCTGTATGCGTTGCCAATATCCGTGAACTTGAGGTATTTGTCAGACTCATGGACATTTTGATATACGGCTTTTCAGGATGTTGTAAATTGGTTAGTGTTCTTAAAGACTGCTGGGCAATATAGGCATATTCCCCTCGCCCCAGATAGATAATCTTCTGTTCAGCAATTTCCTTAAAGAACACATGCACTACAGTATTTTCCCATTGCCATGGATGAACGGGCAACCAAATATACTCATCTGCATTTTTTTGCTGACTTAAAACCTGTGTAAACTGTTGCAGATCCTGTTCAGTCAACTGCTGCTGCAAGAAACCATCCGCATTTAAATGACTAGAAACGTTATGGGAAAATATGGACTGATGTACTGCAACCCACACCAGATGAATAGGTTGTGCATATTCAACCCCATATTTCAGATTATCCTGCAGATTAAAACCGACTCGAGATTTATAACAAGGATGATAGGGGTGACCATCCATCAGATAGGTTTCCAGTACATCATAACTATATTGTGCTGCTGGTAGTGCATACTCATTCTGACAATGCTGAGACTGTACATCATGAGTAAAAGTGCGTTTCAATTCACTGATAAAACTATCAATTTGGGCGGCCTGTGGAATACTTCGGATAACTTCATCAATCACTACATTCAGCTGTGCGACCGTTTTCTGCCCTTGATGATCTTCACGGAGAACATCTGTGGCATTCATGCGAACTAGCCCAAAACTGAGATATCGCTGTCCTGCAGCCACATAGCGTACCGACTGTCCTTGTGAATTGAGTACATCGATATAAAAAATACCATCCTCAAACTGGGCTGGAATCACCTCTTCATAAATTAATGCCTGTAGCAATTGTTTAATCACACGCTGTTCAACTTTCTTCATTGTGACTTGATCAGGCTGTTGCCAAGCCATAGTGCTTGCATTCACAGAATGTGTAGTCTTGGAAAATGCTGGATGTAAATTGCCCATGATTTTTTACCTTTATTGATTTTGAACCAAAACGTCCGTTTGCTTCTGACTGGGAAACTTCCATGCGGCGGGTAATGCCAACAGCATCACTCCCGCACAGATCAAAAACAGTTCCCGTATTGCATGAATTTGAGCAATTGCCAGTTCTGGTGAATATGAAATATTGTGTGTACGAATTTGTAGATAGAGTGCAGCAATCACGACAGCAATTGCAGCGCAGATCCGGCGCAGTAAATTATTAACAGCCGCTCCCTGAGTCACCAGTTCTTGATCTTCAAGACTATTTAATCCAGCTGTAGTTGCTGGCATATAGGACAAACCAAATCCCAGCCCATGCAAGATCATACAAAACATGAGAGATATAACATGTGTACCCGGAATCAATGCCAGACCAGCAAAGGCAGCAACAGTCAACACAAGACCAAAACAGATTAGTTGTCGGGCACCATGTTGATCGAGATATTTACCTGCCCATTGACTACATAGACTGGTGGTCAGTGCACTGCTCATCAGGATGAATCCAGTCCACACTGGACTGAGTTTTAAAGTATTCTGTAACAGTAGCGGGATCAGGAGTAAGGTAATAAACAGTCCGATGGTATGCACAACTGAAATAATCACACTGTAGCTAAAACCACTACTGGTAAACAGTTGCCAGTCAATTAAAGCATTGGGCTTATTACGACTAAACCAGAAAAAGCCACAACATGCTGCAATGCCGATACTGAACAACAGCACAAACTCAGACCTTTGGATGTCACTCAGCTGCTGGATTCCACTTAAACTGAGTAACAAAGCTACAATACCCACAGCAAGCATTACAAAACCACCCCAGTCAAAACGAAGCAATTTCAACGTAGTCTGCTGTGACGGCAACCATCGTAGCCCCATCACCAATGCACAAATCGTCAGTGGAACATTCAATAAAAATAACACTTGCCAGTTCCACCACACCAAAACCAGTGCGCCCAGCATGGGGCCACATGCCAAAGTCAGCATGATCATGGCTCCCCATAATCCTGTAGCACTGCCCCGCTGCGCACGTGGAGTTACCATAAATATAATTCCCAATGACAGGGGAATCATCAATCCACTTGCAAAACCTTGTAAGGCACGAACCAGCAGTACAGTTTCAAAATGCCCTGCAAACGCACCGTATAGTGAGCTCAAACCAAAGACTGTCAGCGCAGTCAGGTATACCTGACGTTTACCAAATCTCTGACTCAAATAACCTGTGAGCAATAGACTCAGACTCATACTCAGCAGAAAAATAACCATGACCCAGCTAACTGCTGTTTCATTAATCTGAAAATCATGCATCAGCTGAGGAATAGCGGGGTTAAAACTACTGTTGTTTATACTGACGGTACCCGTTCCCAGCATTACGCAGATCATCACCCAACGTTGTAACCCTGAAGGTACAGAATTTTCTACCTGCAACAGTGGTTGTGGCTGTTCAGCCATCTCCTATCCCCTGTGTTATTTGCTCATGACTTTTAAATACTGATCATCAGTTTTCCCAGAGGAACGTAGCGTGACTGTATTTGTTCGGGAGTTATTGATCTGGAATTCAGTCGTTAAGGGCTGGCTACTTAACTGAAAATCCTGAAAACCTTGTTTTCCGTCTACATCAAAATAGTTTTCTTTTAGAATTTGATTGGCAATCCGTGCTGAACGGAATGCACCCAATCCTAGATCTGGAGTACCAACGCCATGATGCTGCAAGCTGGTATTTTGTATATAGATCTCACCATCCCCCTGATACTGCAGTTGATGATGTTCACTAATTTTCCAGCGTTGCTGGGTATCTAATACAATCCCATCATTTAGCTTATTCAGGAACGTCTGTGCAGGATATTGATAACCCGTTGCTGCAATCACAGTACTGGCTCGAAGTTTCAACATCTGCTGTTGCTGGGTTTGTAAAAATTCAAGTTGAATATTATTCGGACCATTTAACTGTGCATTCTCCAACTGATAGTTGCCAGCAATAGTCACACAGGTATCCGCTTGTCCAATACTGCGGTGATAAAGACGCTCATAGATTTTCTGAATGGTTCTGCTACTGATTCCCTTGTACAAGTTGGCTTGTGCAGTTGGCAGCGTGTCCTTAAGCGCTTCAGGTAAATGATAGAAATAACGCATGTAGTCTGGACTAAAGCTTTCCAGACCCAATGGTGTATTTTCCATAGGTGAAAAACCTGCGGAGCGAGTCAACCAATATAAATGGAATCTCGGTTTACCTGTTTCTGATGAAAACTGCTGATCAAATAAATCAATAAAAATTTCCGCCGCAGACTGACCAGAACCAATCAATACCACATTGCCAGTCAGATTATCGTTACACTGCTGTAGATAGCTGGATGAGTGCAGACAAGATGCGGTCTGTTCTGAAATTATTTGTAATGGTTTGGGTAATCGCGGTACTGTTCCCACACCCAATACCAGTTTACGGGTCTGATGAATGGACAATCGTCCACGCTGTTCAGCAATCACCTGAAAACCTCCAGATATTGGAGCAACATCTACTACCCGCTGACCAAAATGTAGATCATGCAACTGTTGTACAACCCACTGGCAATAATGGTTATATTCCTTGCGTGGAATATAGAGATTTTCACGGAAGTAAAACTTGTATAGACGTTGTTGTGCCTTCAAATAGTTTAGAAAACTATAAGGGCTAGTCGGCTCAACCAGACTGACCAAATCAGCCATAAAAGGAACCTGCAACATCGCTCCTGGCAGTTGTAATCCTGCATGCCAGTCAAAACTTTCTCGTTTTTCAAAGAAACAATACTTCAATGAAGCATGCTGATTCACCAATGCAGCAAGACTTAGATTAAATGGCCCCAGACCAACACCGATGAAATCAAGCATAGTCGGCCTCCTCAATCAACTGTCTAACATAGAGTGGATTTTTTAAATCGACATAGATTGATTGCTGAGAAATGTCAGCTTGTAGCTCATCCAGTTCATACAGACGTGTCATCATATTGCCTTTATAAGGGAAGGTTTCATGATGTAAAACAGTCTTTAATAAATTGCTGTGAGGATATTTCTGATAGGCCTGCAATAGGTAGGATTGCAGCATTTCAATTAATTGTTGCTCCTTAACAGCACCTGTCATTCCTATGGCATTAATCAAACCAAATAAGGTATTACCAATAAAGTAATACCGGAAACGTTCATCTACCAATGACAATGGACACACCGCCTGACCATCTGTTGCCAATGTCGGATAATGTTTTAAAATTTCTGTGGCAAGCTCACGGATATAATAAAATCCTTGATTATCCCTAAACCATACTGTTTTAGGCATACCCTGTTCCAGTTCAATCAAGGTATTCTGTTGGTGTGCTTCAAAAGCCATTCCATATTCATGATACAGCTCCATCAATGGCAGAATGGTCATTTCTAGGAAACGATCAAACCATTGCAAAGCAACTTGTGACTGAGACTGACCCGTTTGTTTTGAAATATCTGCAAAAATTTCACTGAAACGATTTTTTGCCAATATAGGATGGTCCTGACACAATGAAGCAATACAAGTCACGTCATCACTGATTTTAAATGGATTTTCACGTAGAATACAGATGGTTTCATCCAGTACTTGACCATCAAATTTCAATGCAATCCATGCAGGATCACTCAAAGCTTGAAGGTTTGGATTTCGTTGCCTGAATTCTCTTAGACAATCATCATGCCACAGCTGATAACTCAACAAACCACGATGGCATTCCTTATACAGATTTACCCGAACTGAATTAGTCACAGCCACAGTCATGGATGCCTTGAACATCCAAGGTGATTGCTCACTGTACAGGGTACGTACTGAAGTTGTTGCCTTGACGTCCCAACCTAGCGCACCAAAATCAATCAATTTCTCTTCATGTAAAAGCTGTTGATACCAGTCCTTATCCTTTAAGTAACGTGCTTGCCATGGATGTAAAGGTAACAAGGCATAGTCAGGGAATTGGGCTATTTTTGCTCGGTGAAATGCATTGAAATATGGCTCTAAATCATGTTTAAACTGTGTGGGAATATCAATTTTATGTGCATTGTCCGAAGCAATATGTTCCGGGTGTACATATAAAAATTGCATTTTGAAAGTATTCTGTGTTTCAGGTGAAAAAATCTTCCAGTCATCCTGAACAAAACCCTGACGGCTTTTAGGTGACGGATGCATGCTGTGGCCAAGTACCAATGCCTGCTCACTCTGAATAAAATTTTGCTGTTTTGCTATGATTTGGTCAAAATCTGGTTCACGATGACAAAGAAATTGTTGCAGTGCCTTGTGGCTCTGAATCCAACACTCCAGCAATGAAGATGCATCAAGTTGCTGACCTTTAGATTGTTCAATTAAATTTTCCAGTAAATTTGCCGCTATATTTACTGGACTAAGTGCTAAATATTGCCCTTCACGCTCGACCCATGGCGAGTCCGCAAAACGGTGTCGCCCAACCTGACTAAAATATTCAATCGGTGCATAAAGAAACCCATTGATTGCTTGCAAAGGGATACTCAGTAGAACTTTACCCTTGCCTCTATTTATCAAATCTGTGGATTGTTCTGCTGGAGATAGAAATTGACCATGACCTGTTTCTTGTAGATATGAGTTCATCAAATGCTGTAAAGCAATTTTATTTGTGATTGATCTCATCATGTTTACTCTGTGGAGGTATAAGTAGCTACAAAGAATATCCACGCTTAATTTCAAATACAAATGATAATGATTATTACTTATATTCAATAATAAAAAATTACTCCAGCTTAACAACTCTTAATTTCTTTCACACAGTAAAAAAATTCAAATCACGCAAAATAAAAGCTTCAACTCAGATTTTTTTGATGTTTTTTTCAATAAAAGACTGAATTAAATAGATTTATCCTAAATAGAATCAATCTAGACACAATTATTTTATGATGATGAATAGACTAAAATTTGCACCTCTGCATACTTTCTTCTAACTTCTTAATCCAATGAATAGCGGTAACATTGAGCAGAACCTTATAAGCGACTGTAATTTTTTAATAAGCTTTTATAAAAATTGAATTGCATTAAAAGTGACGAATAAACTTAGTAGAAGAAACTTTGCTCAAAAGCTTAAAAAATCAGAGAAGGAAAGATCTGTTTACCTAGAAATTGATGATAATGGTAAGGATGTTTTTAAAGATAAATATGATTATGTAATGCAACATTTTATTAGACTAGAAGAAACACAAAATTAAGTCATTGGGAGTGGTTTAGATTTAGTTATAGTTCAATCAACTCTCGATACAATAAATTCAACAATACATTTAAACTCATCTGAATATTTACAAGACTTAAAAAGTCGTTATTTACTTTAAAAGCGAATAATAGTCATGCTTCAACATGATGGCTTTAATGAATGTAATTTCTTTAATTTACTCATTTTTCAATTAAATTTTTTGAATTCATAATATTGAATTCATAATATTAAATTTAATGATAAAACTATCAATAAAAACTAGTGTTTAAATCAATATAATTTTAGATAAAAATTTGTACAAAACGTATCGATTCTCATTTATTATCTGGTTTTTAAATGCCAGCAAACTAAAATCATGAAAAAAAACTTAAACCTTTAGTGTTGATGATGGCATGTATTTCATGCTACGGGATAACCTCAGTTTACGCTGAAGAATCCTCTACTTCAGTCGCAGATACAAAGTCTTTACCAACAATCGTTGTTGTCGGATCAGCTTCAAAAAGTGGTAGTGAATTACTCAAGCAACCATTATCTAGTAGCATTATTGATGAGCAACAACTAAAAGACAGTGGTGCAGATAAATTAGATAATGCTTTATTTTACGAAGCTGGCATATTGGCCCAACCTTATGGTAAAGACAATAAGTTCCAATGGTTCAAGATTCGTGGTTTTGATGCAAGCCAAACCCTTGATGGTACAGCCTTAGCACCTAATGGTTTCTTTGTTTGGGAACCTGAAATTTACTGTTTGGAGCGTTTAGAAATTGTTAAAGGTGCAAACTCATTTAATTATGGAGCATCTCAAACAGGGGGTAATGTTAATCTTGTATCAAAACGTCCAAAATTAGAGCCACAAGGTGAAATTACATATTCAGTTGGAAGCTTAGATAAACGTGAAATTGGCGCAGATTATAGCGGTTTAATCTCGGATGAAGTCCGTTATCGTATGGTCGGCTTGTTCCGTCAAGCAGATGGTCAGCAAAAAGGTTCAGAAATGGACCATTATTATGTCGCACGAAGTTTTGCGTGGGACATTACTGACCGCACACATTTTACATTATTAACCAGTTTTCTAAAAAAAGATGGTGTTCCTACCAGTGGTTTCTTACCGTTGTATGGAACCGTTTTAGATACGCCTTATGGTAAAATTGACCCTAAAACCAATTTGGGTGAACCTGATCGAGATTATTCAAAGCTTGAACAAACGTCTATAGGTTATGAATTTTCTCATGAGTTTGAAAATGGATTGATTGCAAGTCAGAATTTTCGTTGGGGACGCTTTGATCTAAATCAATTGAGTACATTTGCATGGGGCTCGGATAATAATCGCGCTTAGCAAATCGAGGCTATTCATATACCAATGGTACTTCTGATACCTACTCGATTGATAATCGTCTTGTCAAAGATTTGAACTTTGGAAATATTTCAAACAAAGTTATGGTCGGTGTTGATTATCAGAAAAATAAGACAGATGGCGTTAATAATGGATTTGGCAGCGTACCGCAAATTGATATGTTCAATCCTGTACATACACCAAATTTTGTTGTGTCAGGATCTCTATATAACCTAAAAACAGAGCAATTAGGTCTATATCTTGCTAATCAATCTACTATTAACGATCTCGTAGAAGTTAATCTTGGCATTCGCCATGATAAGGCAGAATCAACTGTTGATAACAGCAAGGCTTATGATGTCAACCATACTAGTTATAATGCAGGTATCATGTATCACGCACCTTTGGGGGTTTTTCACCTTATTTGAATTACTCCACATCATTTAGACCCTCTACTGGTAAAGATGAGCAAGGACGATTTTATAAACCTTATGAAGGAGAGCAATATGAAGCGGGTGTCAAATACGCCCCAGATTGGATCAATGGACAAATTACACTGGCATATTTTGATTTAACTGAAAAAAACGCTTTGGTCAGTGATGCTTCAAATGTGCAATCACAAGCAGGAAAGCGCACAAACAAAGGGGTTGAACTTCAAGCAGATTTAAATTTAACAGATAATTTATCTACCCAATTTGCCTATACTCATAATGATTCAAAACAAGATCTTAATGGTGGAAAAACCATTCGTAGCCCATTAATCCCAAATGATCAAATTGCTGCTAAATTTAGTTATTTATTTACAGATTCAACATTTTTGAATGGTTTTCGTTTAGGTGCTGGTGTGCGTTATGTAGGCAGCACCAATGATGAACAATACTATCCAAACTATAAAGTTGACTCCTATACTCTAGTGGATGCTATGGCCAGTTATCCACTTAATGATCAACTAAATGTGCAAGTCAATGCAACAAATTTAACAGATAAAAAATATGTGAGTGCTTGTTCTTTCTATTGTTACTATGGAACTGGACGCTCAGTGGACCTCAGAGTTAACTATAAGTGGTAGATATTTAAAATTATAATTCTAGGTTTAAACTAAAACTGTTTTAGCCCTAGAAAACCAACTATTTTTACATCATATAAAACTTCTATATTCACCATCTATTCCATAGAAACATCTGCTGTTTATTCCTCCATTCAGCTCAGGATTGTTTTTTATTAATTCGCCTCAATTTGCTAAGATGAAGCTTATGAGAAATTGAGCTGATCACCTCGCCTTTGTTGATTTTATTTCAACAACTCCAAGTACACTTCAAGGTATACTATATCTTTGAGTAGCTCAGATTTACTCAGAAAAATTGCATTTGGTTAGACAGCCAGGCTTCTTTTTAAATTTATTTTTTCTTAAATTCAGGGATTTCATATACATGAATAACACAGAAATAACAGCTGACTTATCTTCTCACACCCCAATGATACAACAATATTTAAAAGTAAAAATGCAGCATCCACATTCGTTAATGTTCTATCGCATGGGCGACTTTTATGAACTTTTTTTTGATGATGCAAATAACGCACGCAAATTTCTGGCTATAAACCTGACTCATCGCGGAACAGCTAATGG
>WNDP01000001.1 GCA_009912575.1 Acinetobacter bereziniae | reverse complement strand
CTGTAGACGGAACGCTAGTATCCGCATCTTTACCATTGTAATAAACAGTATGTGTTGCTGGATCAACTGTACCTAGACGGTTTCCACTGGCATCTTTGGCTTCGGCATTCCACTCACCAAACCAAACGTCTTGCGTAGGCACTTGTTTATAGTTGGCATAACCGATAGCAGCATGTGTTGGCGGAAGACCAGGTAAATACGGGTTTAAGCGCACCACACCATTGCCATCTGCATAACCGTTAAAACCTGAGAATGCAACAACTGCACCGTTATAAAAGTTTTGGATTCCGAAACCTACACCCGAGTTTGGATGGTTTGGCCCCAGTGAACCTGTAGCTGCGACCTCGATTTTACTGCCATCACTCGACTCACCGACTATAGCTGACTGAGCAGCACCGACTAAACCAATAGATAGTAAAACAGCCAATGAGATAGATTGAAGTTTCATTTTAAGTTCCTCGATATGAGTTTAAAGTTTTATCATTAAGAATAAAAATAAAAAACTTAATGATTATCATTTAAAATAAAACATATGCTGGCTGCAGGCTGCACTGATTTTAATTTTTCAATTTAAGTGTAAAATCAAGGAGTACCTGTCTTATTTTCCACACATTTATTGCACACCACGTGCAATAAATTCGGTTAATTACCTTTAAGTTCCTTAAAACTTATGGGTAATGCTTAGCTTAAATGTTCGACCAGGTGCTGCAATTGCCGAACGGGTTAAAGGATCAATATAGAATTCGTCAGTGAGATTAGTCCCCACCAGTTCAAATAAAGTGTCTTGCTTCAGTCGATAATTGATATAAGCATCTAAAATGGTCATTGAGTTCCAAGCCAAAGGGGTATTGGCGTAATAACTCATCTCTATCCCGTTATAGTTTTTCGTTTCAGGATTTTCATATTTTCGGTAATAACTAGCTCGTGTACCCAATTCCAATTTCTGATCAAAGAAACGTCCTCCAAGCGTCAAATTTACTGAATATTTGGGAATTGCCATACTGACCAAATATCCCCCTACAAATCCATCATCGACACAGCGATTTACTGAGAACTGCTTATTTGCCCCCAAAATCATTGCTGAATTTTCATCACATACTTTATTCTTAAAACGGTAATTGGCACTCAAATCCGTAAAGAAACGTCCATTGTCAAAGCGGCTTTGTAGTTCCAGTCCTTCTGTAGTGAGACTATCGACATTACTAAATGCCAAAGTTGGACTACGCTCAATCGCATTCTTGGTTTTGTTATAGTAATAAGCCAATTTAATATCGGCATAACTGCTGTTTTTAAAAAACTCAGAAAGATTATGAACATAGGCGAGTTCATAGTTCGATGCATGTTCAGGTTCTAACTTATAACCACTTAAAGTTCCAGAAAAACCAAGCGTACTTTCAAACATACTTGGCATTCTATATGCTTCGCTATAGCGCAAATACATTCGACTATTCGAGTTAAAGTTAACCGTTGCTGAAGCCGTCGGTGTCCAACCACTATCTTTGCTTTTTTGCACACCTGTTTTGGTTAAGTCAATATCGTCATAAGCACCTTGTTGAGTGCCGCTCGCATAATATCCATAATCCCGCCCCTCCACTAAAGTCCCATTTAAAAAGGGATTATTGGCAATGGTTAATTTTCCACGACTATCCTTTTGATAGTTAATCGTATTACGTTGAGTATATATACCTTTTTAATTCTTTTTGCTTATATTCTTCCGTCCAGCCCTGAGCCAAAGCGGATGCATCTAATGTATTTCTTATTTGTTGTTCTCGTTCTGGGGTCATATTTGCTTTTTTGGTAAAATAAATCATGCTTAATGCAGTGGCTTTTTTAATCAGGTTAAACTGGGGATCACCTGCATTGACTCGTTCATTAAGAAAATCATCAAAGGCCCAATAGTTTTGATATCTTGCACCTGCGTTTAGAGTCAGCCATGATACAGGCTGATAGTCAAAGTTAAAATTAAACTCTTTTTCTTCTCGACGTCCTGCTCTCGGTACCATTCGATAACCTGAATTCGTTCCGTTAATATTTGGGTCTTTATAAATATCATCTGAACTGAGCTTTTCTTTTTGAAAACTTCCACCAACAGTCAAGCCAAGACTAGACAGTAATTTAAACTTATTGCTCAAGGTTATTCCTTGGCGAGTATTATCTGAATTTGCGGCAGCACTGTTCACAAAGATACCCAAGTTCTCATTGGTATCATTGGGAAATCCACCAGAACTATAAGTATTGCTTTTGGTATCAGTTCGCCAAATATTGCTGTAAAAATCAACTAAATTATTGTTTTGAGGCTGATATTTGTATTCCATATTATAGGCTTTGGAGTCAATATGACTTAGAGGCCACTGTGGTACGCCTGTTTTGTTTTTTACCAATGTCTCCCAAGCAATTCTTGAGGGCAGTATTTCTCCATTGGTGATTGAACTGTTCCGATAACCAAACTCTAAACGCTGTTCATCAGTCGGCTTCCATGTTGCTTTCAACAAATAAGATTCTGTTTCTAGAGATGTATTCGGAACTTCTGTGCCTCCCGGATAAACTTTGGCAAGATAAGGAACATAGTTATAACGTTCCTGTGATGGTTTATTATAATATTCACTGCCATTTTTTCCGGCAAAATGATTGCCCTTATTCCGATAAGCATAAGCAGCCAATACTTCAAAGTTATCAGTACGCCCTGCCAAAGCGATACGAGTCGCAACATCATCACCTGAGTATATATTGTTCTCTTTATTCTGGCGTGCCACCTTAAATAAAGACGGATCATAATAAGGTTCGAACATTGGCTTACCTTGCCAGTTCGTTGCTACTGGCGGATAGTTCGGATTATCATAAATGCTTTGACCTGTGAGTAATTGTGGTTCTCTAGGTTTCACTGCATTACTGCTGGTTTCTACTTTTATTTCCCCACCAAAATTTTTACCTTCTTTTAAAACATCATCTACAGCCAAAGTATGAATAACAACAGCACCACCGACACCTGTGTTTACATTGCGGGTGATGGAAGGTCCTTTGATGACTTGTAGCCCACCGATTAAATTCGGATCGATATAACTACGGTTATTTGCACCGTTATAACCGCGCCATACTGTTAGGGCTTGCTCTGTTCCATCAATAAGCACTGGCACTCGTCCCGGCCCTTGAACGCCACGTATGCTTGGATCCAAAGCACCACTATTTCGAGCATCCCCACTGTATACTCCGACCATTCCCTTAAATAAGTCTGCTGGCTGAGCGCCTTTATATCGTTCTATTTGCTCTTTGCTGGCGTAGACGCTAGAAATATCTTGGTCATAAACATCATTCTGCCCTTTGGTATCTCGACTAACTGTGCCAAAAACAGTCATTGGGCTAAGTTGTACAGCATTTTCATATTCGGTGGCTGTTGATTGAGTGGTTGCTGCTGCGGTTTTAAGTTCAGCTTGAGTCACTTGCTTGAGCATATAGCCACTGCCCACTTTTGCTGCAACAAATTCAGTGGGTGCTAAAATACGCTGGAAACCACTTTCCACATCATATTGCCCAGTCAAACCAGAACTGGATTTTCCTTTTAATAAATTGGCATCTATGGCAATTGTGGTACCTGCTTGTTCAGCAAAAGTGTTTAAAACACTGGCAAGTGAACCTGCTGGGATATGATAAGAACGTGATTCCAAAGTTTGCGCAGAGACGCTTTGCGCCAGCCCCATTGCACCAATCCCCACACAAGCAACATGAATAGCAAATGCCAATGATGAAACTCGAAAAGAAGATTTTGTTTGCTTTTTATCCCAAGCAGCTTTGCTCATTTTACGCCCCAGTAAATGTAAATAAGAATCATTCAATATATGTAATTAAATGAATCCTAATTTTTGCTTCTACTTAATATGACGCACGAGAAATAAAAAAGTGGAACCTAGAATTAAATTTTTTTTAAATGAAACTTGAACGGGTCTTAGACTTTTTACAAAACCAAGCTTTGGGAAGCTTTCTAAATCTGATTGATCCTGATCAGTTATGAAACTTTTGTCTTTAACCTGAGTTCGATAAAATTCTTGATAAAATATAAAACTTTAAAAAAAGTCAGCCACAATTAGATGTAATTACTTATGTTATTGAGTCGTTACCACAGTCAGATACGGCGTGATTTGATAAATCTTGAGCTGTGGAAACACACTATTCAACAACTTCAAAGCATTTTCAGTATGATCTAAAGGCAAGACTGCATTGACTTGGATTTTTTCCAGTTGATCCTCTTTAAATATAATTTTCGTTCGGCTATTTTGATCTAATTCCGTCAAAACTTTCGATAAAGGCATATTTTCAACAATTAACTGACCTTGCATCCATTTTTGTTGTTCGTTGTGAATGTTCAAATCATGAATGGGTTGTATAGCATATCCATTAAATGTGACTTCCTGCCCAGCGGAAACAATCACGGAAGATGGCTTGGATGGTTCTTTAACGAAGTGAGAAGTTTGTACTTTCACTTTAGAATGCAACATCTTGAGTTCTGTAAGTTCTGGCTGATAGCGAACACTAAATGCAGTGCCTAAAGCTTCAATTTGACCATGTTGTGTTTGAACAATAAGTGGACGTGCTTGGTCTTTAGCGACATCTACAAATATTTCGCCTTGGACCAACTCAACGACACGTTGATTAGCAGAAAAATGTACATTGACCGCACTTTGTCCACGAAATTTCAGCGTTGACCCATCGTTTAAGCTATGAGTCTTCCACTCTCCTGCGGAAGACTTGAGGTCAGCAGTGAGGTAAGCGATTGGATGATAGGCAATATAAGTATAAATCCCCCCCAAACTGCATAATGCGATGGCGAAGATACTCCCATAACGTAAATTCTTTTGTTTATTTGCACTTTGCAAACCAGCTTTCAGCACGGATTGCGTCATCTGTTGCTGTTGTGGGGTGTGTACCAAGTTTTGAATAGAGTACAGATAATGTTCAATATCTTGTGCAATTTTTTGTCGTTGCGGACTCATACTTTTCCAAGCATCAAAATCCATTTTTGCCGCTTTTTTTGTTAAATCATCATCAGCACTGAGCAATACAATCCACTCTGCGGCTTCTTCAATTAATTTTTGTTTGCTTTTCTGATCGTCTATCATTTATACAAACAGATCCTTCTCTTGCTTTAGCACATAACATTGCACCAAGCATGTTGCGAGATATTTTTGAATCATTTTCGTCGAAACACCAATCTGCTCGGCAATCTCTTTATGAGTCAAACCTTCAAAATAATGTAAAACAAAGGCACGTTGGGCTTTTTCAGAAACAGATGCCAATGCCTGACAAATTTGATCAATCGCATGAATAATCTGTAGTTGGTCTTCTGGTGAAGGAATCGCATCTAGTAGATATTCCATTTGACCTAATTCATCCAAATACGCTTGTTCAATGCGTTTACGACGGACTTGATCAATCATTAAATTACGTGCGATCGTGACTAAATAAGCACGTGGCTCTTTAATCCCAAACAACTCATCACGCGTCTGTAAAATCTTGATAAAAGTATCTTGAACCAAATCAGCCGCATGTTCACTGCTACCAATCTTTTTTCTCAGCCATTGATCTAACCAAGACTGATGATCACGATACAATTGATCTACAAATGCAGGATTTTTGTTCACAATAGAATCAACTCTTTTAAGCTTATACAAATGATAATAATTATCATTTAAATGTCAAGCAACTCTTTCTTAATATCCTTGAATTTTAAATTACATTTTTGTCGACCAATCGTATATTGTTGCGATATATGGGTTAAAAATAACAATTATTTTTTCTATAAAAATCTTATTAAAAACATCTATGACAGCGCATCATTTTTGTATCCAAACTTATTTATCTGTCCTTATGGATATTTTCAAATAAATATAGATTTTATTGTGATCAATATAAGTGAAACATCATTTTAATCATCACAATAGAGACACTCCGACTTTTCCAAAGTGAGATGATAGGTGCTTGCACCATGTGCCAAGATCAAGGCTTGAAGATGAAGTTCCAAAGCTTGATCATGAATCAACTGTAATTGACCACATTTTTTACAGCATATTCGGATATTGGTTTGGCAATCTTTAAAAGAATAGAGTGCCTGTTCATTTCCAAGTTTAAATTTCACCAACACCCCTGCTTCTTCCAACTGCCTCAAGGTCTGATATACACCTGCAAAAGACAGTTTTTTAACCTGTGGTGACGGATTGTATAAAATCTCTGCGGCAGTGAGTTCACGCCGTGCATTTTTTAAAATATTCAATACTGTTAATCTTGTTGTGGTCACTTTTAAATTTGCTTGTAGAAGTAAATGTTTTAATTCTTCAATATTTTTATAGGGGTTAAAGATTTCCATCCAAAGATAATCCTCATTGATTCATGCCTTAAACCACATCCATAATTGTACGCAAATCATCATGATAATTATTGCGCCAACTGCCCACGGATGAGGCACTGTCCAAATTAAAATTCCAGCTGCCACACTCATACTCAACAAAGAAAATAACTTCACTTTTGTAGGTAGTGTGCGCTGGGTCTGCCACTGCTGTAAAATTGGTGCAATCAGTCGATTGTTTATAATCCAGTGATGCATTCGTTTTGAGCCTTTGGCTGCAAAAATTGCTGCAAGAAAATAAAAATCAAACGTAGGCAAACCTGGTACAACTAAACCAATCGTACCCAAAATCAAACATAAACCTGCGAGTGCAATACACACGCAACGTACCAACCATGACTTCGCCAGTTTAGGTTCTGGTAATGTAATACTGGTATTGATATCTGTTTCAGTTCCTGTTTGCTTCATTGCTTGATTCCCTTTTCAACGATTCATCATTTATTTCAGTGTTTTCAATTGTGCTAAAAGCTCACCAAAACGCTGAAAGCCTTGCATCGCTCCTTCAATAATTAGTTGTTGATCTTCTGAACTAAAATTTGCCTCATCTAGCGTTTGCTTGAAACGTTTCCACACTAAGCCTCGACCTTCTGGATATGCCGCCAAATTACGTGCACCAAACTCTGCATTAAAGCCAAATTTAGCTTGTGCTTCTTTGAGTAAAAATGCTGCACCTAATGTCGAACCTTCGGAGACATAAATCCAGCCTAATGATTGTGGGAAGCTCACGGTATGCGTCGCAATATCGTTTTGTTGTGGCTGCACACCTAAATCAGCCAAATCCTGCAATGCAGCATCAGAACGACCACGTACATCTAAATCAGGAATCAACTGTTGCACCTTTGAATCTTCATATAAATGTTCAACATCTTTCTGAAAGTAATACTGTGAAAGTGTGAATTGGGCATAATTGTCTTGGCTAGCAAAAGCACCCGACTGTTGCATCAAAACTTCCATACGATCATGTTCTTCAGCAGTCGTTTGCTTTAAACGTTGCATTAAACTTTCTGTCATTGCTTTTTCTGTCGATGCGTTCATAAAAATTCCTCAATAAACGTTGTATACACCTGTTAGTCCAATCAGCGGTTGCGACCAAGCTTAAGCTGAATGGGAAAATCCACCACGATAGCAACTGCTTCACCATTTAAGATGTGTGGTTTAAATTTGGTTTTTTGTGCAGCCTGAACACCTCGTGCATCTAAGCTGCTTAATCCTGTACTTTGTTTCACTTTGACATCAATCGCTTGTCCTTGAGGATTAATCTTGATGGTCAAAACCAGTAAACGCTGTTGATTCTGTAACTCACGGTCATCGTAATTCAGCTTGCCAAAGCTCAATACATCAACCTTACTGACCATAATCGGTTGTTGCGGTTTTGGTGCAGATTCAGCACTTTGTTCCTTTTTACTTTCTCGACCTTCTTCACCACCAGATTTTTGAGTCTGCTCATTTGATTGCCCAGAAGATGACTGCTGTTTCGAAGTATTTAACTCAGTCTTAGTTTGCGTTTGCATGGTTTGTTGTTGATTCGACTCTGTTCTGTTACTTGAGGATTGATCTGTTGTTTTTGTCAGTGTAGCTTTTTGAGTATTTTGTTTTGGTTGATCCATGATCACTTTTTTGGATTCGCTACTCTGAATTACTTTGGTTTGTTTTTGCTTAGATATTGGTGTTTTAGCATTTGGCTGCTGTGTCGCTGCTTGCATTTGTGATTGTGTTGAATCTGTTGCCGTATCTGTACGGCTCTGTTGAATCGTTTCTGTCTTATTCATACGGACAAAGCGAATTTTGATCGCATTTTCTGGTGAATGCGTGTCAACGAATTGATCAGTTTGTAAAAAATTCATCGCCCAAATCAATAAGACATGCCCCAGAATGACCCCACACAACGTCATATACGTTTGTCGATCATATCTATTGGCCAATACTACAGACATCAACTGAACTTAATGATGTTGTAATGAAATATTGGAAACAGCATCCTGAAATAAATTGCTCAGGATATCTTGGCTATTTGATCTGTAATGTTGAATTACCATACTCATTCCTCTTTTAGCTAAATCAAAGCAGACCCATAAAAAATCTGCCTTATATTTATATAGACGAATGAGAACGGAAAAATGCCTAATGAGAAATGTAATGAAATGTAAACTATTCTTATTTTAGTTCTGCTTTATCTTAAATTTTATCCACCGTAATGAATCAACTTTCAATGATACGTTAAGACCTTGCAAGTTTTATATAATCAAACAATTTATTAGCACACTCAATTGATTTAATTAAAATAATTTCAAAAAATCATCATGATTATTGTCCTAAAAACCTCAGTCCTACCCCTGGTTCGGTGACAATATATGTGGGTTGAACAGCATTATCATTCAGTTTTCCTCGCAGTTTTGCCACTAAAATTCTTAAATAGTGCGTGTCTTCTTGATGGGTGGGGCCCCACAAATCATTTAAAATTTGCGGTTGAGTAATCAATTGCCCTTTATGCTGGGCCAACAGCGTCAACAGTTGATATTCCTTACGGGTTAATGAAATCAATTGTTGGTTTAAAAATACTTGTCGATGTGCAAAGTCAATTTTTAACACCCCATCATCAAAATAAGCAGACTCCACAGCCACATTTTGATATTGGCGAAGCAGCACCCGTATGCGAGCCATCAGCTCCTGTACGCTAAAAGGTTTTGTCACATAATCATTGGGCTCCAGCATCCAGTAACTTCACCTTTTCTTCTTCTCTTGAACGTACAGACAATACAATGACAGGTACATGTGACCAGACTCTTAACTCTGCCAATACTTCTGCGCCATCTAGGTCAGGTAAACCAAGATCGAGAATCACCAAGTCTGCACCATGCAAAGCTAAAATTTCCAAGCCCTTTTGACCATTTTCAGCCAATAGTGTCTTATAGCCTTGAGCACGAAGTGCTATATCTAAAAATTTACGAATCTGTGTTTCATCATCAATAATCAATACATTGGTCATCGAGCTTGTTGATACATTTTGCTCTGGCATGATGTTTCCTTAAATCAAAAAGCAAGATTATCCAATTTGCTGGATCGGGAGTTGCATACGAATACATGTCCCTTGGTTATTCTTCACAGAAGAAGCCATAATTTTACCCATATGTGCACCAATAATCGCTTTGACAATTGTTAATCCAAGCCCTGTACCATATTGTCCTCGATCACTACGCTCCATGGTGTAGAACATATCAAAAATCCGCTCACGCTCATCTTCAGGAATACCCTGCCCTTGGTCACTGATTGCAATTTCAACTTCATTTTCACTGCACTGTACAACGTCGATACATACTCCTTTATGCTCTGGCGAAAACTTAGCAGCATTTTCAAGTACATTGAAAATAGCCTGTTCAATCAGTGCAGCATGAACATATAAACTTAAGCTCTGCTCAGGTAAATGTACCTCAACTATACTTTGTGGCATATAGCGTTTTAAACGACGCACTGCTGAACCAATTAATTCATCAACACCGATCCAATCCCGTTTAAGACTAAGACCCTCATGTCCTAAACGCGTCATATCGAGTAAATTTTGGATATAGCGGTCTAAACGTTCACCTTCTAAACGGATGGCTTCCAATAAACTGTCCTGATCTTGTTCATCCATAGAATGACGGTAATTGGTCAAAGTATCTGCTGCACCAATCATAGACGCTAAAGGCGAGCGTAAATCATGCGACACCGATGAAAGTAAAGCTGAGCGCAGTTTTTCAGTTTCCGAATTAATATTGGCAATTTCCAATGCTTTGCTCAGTTGCGTTCGAGAAATCGCTTGAGCAATATATTCAATCATCGTTTCTGTTAATTGCTTTTGTTCTGTATTTAAAGCTAAAACATGCTTGGGAAATTTAACCCCAACGACCCCTAAACATTGTTTGGATGCCAGTAAAGGCAGAAACCACCAATCATTTTCAGTTAAAGTTTGAGTAAATCGCCCTGAAGGTTGATGATTTTTAAAAGTCCAATCTGCTGAGATTTTCTCTTTATCGCTGATCGTCAATAGGCTACTCGTCTCAACTGACAAACCTGGGAAGTAGATCCAAATAGCAGCATTTAAATTTTTACTTAGGCTATTTTCTGCAATCTCCTGCTGAACTTGATTTAAATCAACGGCGACAGAAAGCTTTTGTCCCAAATCCTGCATAATACTGTTATAACTATTTGCCGCTTTTAACGCCACAACTTGTTCTTTTAACCGTGAAGCCAAACGACTTGAAATTAAAGCTGCTCCCAGAAAAGCCACTACCGTAATCACACCTTGATGTGCAGATATTTGTAATGTAAAAGTGGGTGAAATAAAGAAAAAATTATATGCTAAGAAAAATAGAATCGCTGAAAACGCAGCCGCTAACATGCGTGTTTTCGATGCAACAAAAACCACAGCAGTAATAAAAATCACCGACAGCTCTTCAATACCTAAGTATTTTTCACCTAGACTCGCGATCATAATACTAATCACAGTCGTCGATAGAACGTAAAATACCTCTCTAAGATCTAAAAACCGACTTTGATCTAAAATAGGAAAATATCGTTTATTTTCCTCAGCAATTGGCACTATACTGAGTTCAAAACTCGGTTGATATTTTAATAATTGATCTACAAAATTCGTTTTGAGTTTTAAACGGAATTGAAATTTTTTTGCATCAGGTTGAGTCAATACCAGAGTGGAAATGCCTCGATCAATCACATAATCAAACAGTGTTTTTGCATGTTGTTTACCATAGAGTATTTCTGTCATTCCTCCCAATTGACGGGTCAAATTTAAGGCGCTTTCGATCTCACGATGCTGAGAATTTTCAGATTTATGATGAATTTGAGAATCTTCTGAAAATGCAACCACAGTCCAATGTGCTTGACGATTTTCAGCTATACGACAACCTGCCCGAACTAAAGCCTCTGCATGCCCACCACCATCCACCATAATCAAAATATGGTTTTTCAATGGAATGGGAACAAGTCCTTGTATCGAAAAATTTTCTCTAACATCGCTATCGACATGACTAGCAACGGTTTGCATGGCCAGTTCACGCAAAGCCGTCAGATTGGAATGATTGAAAAAGCGTTGTAATGCTTGTTGAGCTTGTTCAGGAACATAAACCTTACCTTGATTTAAACGCTCAAGTAACTCATTCACAGGTAAATCGATTAAACGGATATCTCGAATACGCTCAAATACACGATCTGGGACTGTTTCAGCCACACGAATTCCTGTAATTTGAAATACCACATCATTTAAACTTTCTAAATGCTGAATATTCATGGTGGTAAAAACATCAATGCCTGCATCCAATAATTCATTGATGTCTTGCCAACGCTTTTCATGGCGGCTATTTGGCATATTGCTATGGGCAAACTCATCCACTAAAGCAATACTGGGTTTGGTTGCAAGAACAGCATCCAAATCCATTTCTTCAAGCTGATGCCCTTGATATTCAATGACTTTACGTGGAATAATTTTCAAGCCTGCAAGCAAGTTTTCTGTTTCGGCACGACCATGCGTTTCAACATAACCGATCACAATATTGTTGCCCTGTAAGGCTAATTCATGCGCACGCACCAACATGGCAAAGGTTTTGCCAACACCCGGAGCAGCCCCCAAAAAGATAGTGAGTCGTCCAGATTGATAACGTTGGGTATGTTGTAACAAGACATCTGCTTTATTATTTCGATCATCTACCATAGCGCTAGTGTCTTCCAAATATTGGCAGTGATGCCATCCTTTTTAAATGTGATTAAATCAGTTTGCTTTACTTATCATGCTATTGGTATCTATTTTATGCTGTCTTTTCAAGTTTAGAATACAAGAAAACATTGAAGCAGAATGCGATAAAAATCAAATGCCAATTAAATTTTTATCACATCCTGTACAGCCTCTAAAAATAACCGATCTAATAATAAACTTTGTAATCTAGTGGATTATTTTCCAAGCTGATCCAGCGCTAAATTTAATTCTAAAACGTTGACTCGTGGCTGCCCTAAAACTCCAAAAGTAGCTTGAGTGGTATATTCCTCAACAAATTGCACTACATTTTCTTCAGTTAAATGACGTGCTTTGGCAACTCGCTTGACCTGAATCATTGCAGACTGAACACTAATTTCAGGATCAATACCACTTCCCGAAGCAGTCACTAAATCCGCAGGAATTTTGGATTTTTCAACATGCTCTTGCTGTGCAATTTTATCTAAGCGTTCCGTAACAATATGATGTAAGTCAGGATTGGTTCTTGCCATATTACTCCCTGCCATGTTCATGGGATCATAGTGTGCAGCCGATGGTCGGGCTTGGAAATATTGCGCTTGTTGAAAAGGCTGTGCGACTAAACGTGAGCCCAATACATGATTGTTTTCAATTAACAGACTTCCGTTGGCTTGTTCAGGAAAAATTAGTTGTCCAAGTCCAGTAGCCGCAGAACTATAGACAAAACCGCATAGCCCCAAAGCGACGAGTGTCAAACCAAATGAAGCACGAATTAAACTGGATAATGATAAGTCAACATTTTGATGCGTTTCAGTATTCATTTGCATATTCCTCTCTCAGTTTACAGTGCAAGCAATGGACTGATCATCAAATCAATCAATTTAATTGCAATAAAGGGCAGAAGCACACCACCAACACCATAAATCAGCATATTGCGGCGTAACAATTGGGTGGACGTGGCTGGCTTAAAATTTACCCCTCGTAAAGCAATTGGAATCAATAACGGAATAATGATGGCATTAAAAATGAGTGCTGAAAGTATGGCACTTTCAGAACTGCCCAAATGCATGACATTCAAGCTGTTCATTTGAGGAATTGCTGCCACAAATAATGCAGGTAAAATAGCAAAGTATTTGGACACATCGTTTGCCAATGAAAATGTGGTCAAAGCACCACGGGTAATCAGTTGCTGTTTACCGATCTCAACTACAGACAAAAGTTTGGTTGGGTCTGAGTCCAAATCCACCATATTTCCAGCTTCTTTGGCAGCCTGTGTTCCCGAATTCATGGCCAAACCAATATCTGCTTGCGCCAATGCAGGTGCATCGTTGGTACCATCACCCACCATGGCGACCAAATGTCCTTTATTTTGCTCAGTGCGAATACAGCTTAATTTATCTTCAGGTTTGGTTTGGCTTCCGCAATATAATCATCAACGCCTGCTTCTGCTGCAATCGCAGCCGCAGTAAGTGGGTTATCGCCTGTGACCATCACAGTTTTAATTCCCATCTCACGCAAACGTGCAAACTTTTCTTTAATTCCTTGCTTAATCACATCTGAAAGTTCAATGACCCCAAGAATATTTTGGTCTTTTGCAACCACCAGTGGCGTTGCACCTTTAGATGCCACTTGCTCGACACGGGTTTTTAACTCACTGTGGTTTTCAAGACGCTGTGATGCAAATTGAAGAATTGCATCCAATGCTCCCTTACGAATTTGATGCCCATCACTTAAATCTATGCCTGAGATACGTGTTGATGCACTAAATGCAATAAACGCTGCATGTTCAGGCTCACTCACACGTTCACCCAGCTCTTTTGCCAAGGCAACCACTGACTTTCCTTCTGGCGTAGGATCTGCAAGCGAAGTCAATATGGCAGCTTGACGAAGTTCTGATTCGGTAACACCCACTAAAGGATAAAAGGCTGTTGCTTGACGATCACCATAAGTAATCGTTCCTGTTTTATCCAACAGCAACACGTCTACATCACCTGCAACTTCAACGGCTTTACCTGATTTCGCAATCACATTTGCCTTTAATGCTCGGTTCATCCCAGCAATCCCAATTGCTGGCAATAATCCGCCAATCGTGGTGGGAATTAAACACACCAGCAATGCCACCAAAACAATTGGATTGATTTCAATTTTTAGGAAATGTCCAATAAACGATAAGCTGAGCACCACCACGACAAAAGTTACAGTCATGACAGTCAGTAAAATACCCAATGCAATTTCATTCGGCGTCTTTTGTCGATTAGACCCCTCAACCAATGCAATCATACGATCAAGAAAGCTATGTCCAGATTCGGCAGTGACTTGCACAATGATACGATCAGTTAAAACTTTAGTTCCGCCGATCACACCTGACTTATCTGTTCCTGCTTCACGCAACACTGGAGCAGACTCCCCTGTGACCGCAGCTTCATTAATCGTGGCAAATCCCTCAATAATTTCACCATCCGCTGGAATCAATTCACCTGCACGAACCTCAATTAAGTCATTCATTTTTAATTGAGCTGCAGCAATCTGCTCACCCTCTGCATCTGTTTTAGCTTTGAGTCGTCGTGCCGTCAAATTTTGGCGAGCTTGCCTCAATGAAGAGGCTTGACCTCTACCCTTCGCTTCCGCAATCGCTTCGGCATAGTTGGCAAATAGTACGGTAATAAATAAAATGAAGGTGACTGATAGACCAAATAACACATCAGCTTTCCCCAACACTGTACTGATCAACGTAATGATCGTACTCAACCATACGATTGCCATCACAGGATTTTTGATTGCATGTTGGGGGAGTAATTTAACCCATACATTCTTCCAAGCCTCAGCTTGAAAAAGCGTAGAGCTTGTATTTGAAGTGGTTTGTTTTGAATGATTCATTTTATTCACCCTAACCTTGTACCAATAACAGATGATCAGCAATCGGCCCTAAGACCAGGACTGGCATAAATTGTAATAAGGTCAACATCACCACAATGGCAATCAGTGTGAGCGCAAATGTTGGCGTCTCAACTTTTAGACTTCCTTTACTTTCAGGCGCTTGGCGTTTAGCGGCCAAACGTGTAGCAATGATGAGTGGGATAATTAAAGTCGGAAAGCGCCCAAGTAACAAAGCAATGACACATGTGACATTCCACCACACTGTATTGTCAGCTAATCCTTCAAAGCCAGAACCGTTATTGGCAAAAGCAGAAACATATTCGTACAGGACTTGGGAAACGGCGTGATATTGTGGATTGCTGTTTCCCGTCAATTCTGGGAAAAACAAAGCAATTGAAGTTAAAGACAGAATTACGATCGGCTGAATTAAAATCACCACAGCCAATAATTTAATTTCACCTGCTTCAATTTTACGTCCGAATAATTCAGGGGTACGGCCTGTCATTAAGCCGGCAATAAATACAGCCAAAAACAGATAAATAATAAATTGTTGTAAACCACAACCAATACCGCCCCAGATGGCATTAATCAACATATTGGCGAGTGCCACAAAACCCGTTAAAGGCGATGCCGAGTCATGCATCATATTGACCGAGCCATTATTGACTTGCGTGGTTACCGCTGCCCAAAGTGCAGAAGATGTCTCACCAAAGCGTAGCTCCTTACCTTCCATCGCATACAACTGTAATGCAGTAGAAAGAAAGGCTTTCAGACCAAATCGCAGTTGTTGCAGAAATCACCGACATCAACAGCATTGAACCAAAGACAAAGCCTGCAAATTTTGCAGGTTTGGTGAAAAAACCCAACATGAAGATCACTGCTACGGGGATCAGCAAAATTGCAATCATTTCCAAAAAATTCGAAAGTGGCGTTGGATTTTCTAAAGGCACACTGCTGTTTGGCCCATACCAACCACCACCATTACTGCCGAGTTGCTTAATCGCAACCATCGGTGCCACAGGCCCTAAAGGAATTTTTTGTATTTTTAATTGGCTAGATTGGTCAATCACTTGAAACTTGAACTTCGGGTCCAGCTTGAAAAGTTGCAGGAACACCTTGGCTATTCAACAACAGTGACCAAACCATACATAAAGGAATCAAAAAGCGGAATGTAGGACGAATCACATCTGCCCAATAGTTACCGACATTGATTTTTTGGACTTTACTGTTAAATGGTATTTGATGATCTATTGCGGAAAAATCTTTTGCTGGTAAAGAGAACAAAGCACGGACTGTTGCAACAACCATAGCCAGTCCCATCATTGGGGTAATGATTTGCAAACCAACGATACCCACCATCTGAGACAAATATGACAATTGACTTTGCCCTGAATAATGTTGTTGGTTGGTATTGGTTAAGAATGAAACCATGGTATGCAATGCCAAATCCCACGACATATTGGGTGCATGATTGGGGTTCAGTGGTAGACTGGCTTGGAACATAAACAACAACCAAGTGATCATACCAATCACCAAACAACTGATCACAAAACTCAGTGAGTAGGTTTTAACATTCATCCCCTGTTTAGGGTTGGTTCCCAATACGACATAAATCGGCTTTTCAATCCAATTGAATAATGGATCAATTTTCATCTCACGATTCTGCATAATACATGCAAGATACTTTCCTAAGGGATAAGCAAGAATGATCACAATAACCAAGAGTAAAATAAACTCTAACATGATCCTGCTCCTTGATTTGAAAGGCTGAAAAACGAAATGCCAATCATGCAAGTATGAGTATGATTTTTAAGTTTTTCTGGTAAGCATATTTTTGGATGCTGTACTTGTTGATGCGCTATATATTTAGCAATCATCTTTTCCATCCTAAACACTGGGATATTCCATTGCCTAGTATTGAAAAACCTGCCGTAAACTCTCTATTCACGGTCAGATCAACCGCGTAAAAATTTCGTAAAATTTTGTCTTTTTTCATTTATAAGTAGAGTTAAATACATTAAAAAGGTTCAATTTTTTAAATTCTTGTTTATTTCATTTATGGAAAATTTTGAACTATTAAAAGCTTTGTTTTTGGGGCTTATTGAGGGTCTCACTGAGTTTTTACCAATTTCCAGTACAGGCCACTTAATTCTATTTGGTCATTTGATCGACTTCCACTCAGATTCAGGTCGAGTATTTGAAGTCGTGATTCAATTGGGTGCGATTTTGGCTGTTTGCTGGCTGTATCGACAAAAGATCATTGAATTGGTTCGTGGCTTTTTTTCTGGCGATGCACATGCCAGACGCTTTACGATCAATGTTTTGGTGGCTTTTATTCCAGCTGTTGTGATCGGTGTACTTGCCGTTGACTTTATTAAACAGGTTTTGTTTAGTCCATTGGTCGTTGCTTTTGCCTTAATTATCGGTGGTCTAATTATTTTTGCAGTTGAAGCCAGAAAGTTCGAACCGAAAACTGTAGAAGCAACCGACATTACTTTAAAACAAGCCATTTTGGTGGGTTTTGCACAATGCCTTGCCATGATCCCAGGAACCTCTCGCTCTGGTGCAACGATTATTGGTGGAATGTTATCGGGCTTATCACGTAAAGCAGCAACTGAGTTTTCATTTTTCTTGGCAATGCCGACCATGTTAGGTGCAGCAACCTATGATTTAATTCGTAACGCAGATGTTCTTACTTCCGATAATTTGATTAATATTTCTGTAGGTTTTGTTGCAGCATTTATTGCAGCCATTCTGGTGGTCAAAGCATTGGTCAAATTTGTTGAAAAACATACCTTGAGGGTATTTGCATGGTACCGCGTTGTATTGGGTATTATTTTATTGATTGTTTTTCTATAAGTCAGTTATTAGATGGCGCAAAATTATTAGAATATTTACTGATGTGAAAGACCCACAGTATTTGTGGGTCTTTTTTTAATCCATCTCAAACTATTGAATTTTGATAAAAGCCAACTGCGAACAATCACCTCAAAATTAGACCATAAATTGAATCGATAGCTATTTAAGCTATTCTGCTACTTTTACCGATGTTCTCCATTCTCATCCATCTCATGTGATATAGGCTCAAATTGGGCATCACTATTTATTTCCCCAGTATGACCAAAGCCATAGCGCCCACCAAACTGTGACATAAACACGCCAATATTAGGCCGAGGGTTACGTGATGGAAAGACAGTGGAAATTGAGTGTTTGTATATAATTTGAATTTGCCCAACTGAATTTTTTAACAACAATACATAAGGATCAAAAGATTCAATATGACCTTGTAGCTTAATCCCGTTGACTAAGAAAATATAAACAGGAATATGTTCCTTTCTCAACGCATTCAAAAAAGGATCTTGTAAACTCTGATTTTTTGACATTTATTTACTCCAAAATTTAAAACAAGGAGCAGACTGGAAGTATTTAAAAACTTTTCTCTTCATAAAGCCTATACCCTATGTTTTTCTAAAAAACTAAAAACATGCAGTACAGACTCATGTCATGATCTTTCTGCTATATCCCATTCTCTATTGGTTTATTTAGCACTTTTATTCGGCATCTTCATATTTGAATGATCCATTTGTGACATATCAGTAGAGTTACCATGCTGATGCTGTGAATGATCATTTTTTTGTGCCTTGTCATCCTTGGTTGTTTTACAAGGTTTTTCACATTTCTCCTGTTTTTTAACAGGTGCTTTTGTTTCTGTCGTTCGGGTCAAGACTTTGTCTTCATCATCATGCGCCCAAGTTTGAACCGATGACATCAGCGTTCCTGCACAAACAAACGTAATCATAAACTTACCGAATATTGCTTTCATGATTTTTTCCTAAACTTCATTTATTTAGCACTACAATAAAATAATCGAACAAACGTCAAGATGACTTGAAAATGACATTTTTGTAATTGATAAACATCTTGATTCATATGACGTTATGATAAGAATGATTAAATAAGTGCTTTAGGAATCTACAATGAGAATTTTATTGGTCGAAGATGAACAAAAAACTGGTGATTATCTCAAACAAGGTTTATCTGAAGCTGGTTATATGACGGACTGGGTTACTGATGGTCGAATGGGAAAACATCAGGCACTCACGGAGGAATATGACTTAATTATTTTAGATGTGATGCTACCAGAGTTAGATGGATGGCATATCATTGATGATGTTCGCAAAAGTGGTAAAACCATGCCGATCTTGTTTTTAACGGCACGAGATCAAATTGAAGATCGTGTCAAAGGGCTCGAATTAGGCGCAGATGATTATTTAGTTAAACCCTTTGCTTTTGCAGAATTATTGGCCCGTATCAAAAGTTTATTGCGACGTGGACAACAAAGAGAAGACAGCAACTCGTATAGCGGATCTGGAGCTTGATTTAAGAAAGCGCCGTGTTACCCGTGCTGGACAACGCATTGATCTCACTGCCAAAGAATTTGCACTGATGGAACTATTTATGCGTAGACGAGGTGAAATTTTGCCCCGTGCGCTGATCGCCTCACAAGTCTGGGATATGAACTTTGACAGTGACACCAATGTAGTCGAAGTTGCCATAAAACGTTTAAGAAATAAGGTTGATCAAGACTTTAACCCCAAGCTAATCCAGAATATTCGAGGAATGGGATATGTGCTTGAGGTTGAAGATGAATAATCGGCTATTTAATGCCCTAAGTTATAGAATTGCCATTATTTTTTCGTTTTCCACCATCACTATTTTGCTAACTATGGGTTTGGTCATCCATCAACGGGTGACACGGCACTTTGAAACTGAAGATCGCAAGCTACTTGATGGTAAGATTCAACTGATACACAATCTACTTGCTCAGAATCCAACCAACTCTTTTGAGCTGTCGATCTCTTTAAATGATGCACTCGTAGGACATGACAACCTCATTGTCCAAGTTGAGCGGCCTAAAGGTAAAATTATTTTTAGTTCAACCAACGCAATCATTGCCATGCAAAAAAATACAAAATCTACCTATAACCCATGGATTGAATGGCGAGTACAAGATAAGACTTATCGTGGTTTCATTTATGAAAAAGATATAAAAAGTAATAATATCGTTCAATCCACACACATTCTTGTGGGCATCGACACTTCAGAACATTTGATTTTTTTAAATCAGTTTAGACATCAACTGTTCTATATCGGTTTAATCGGAACACTATGTTTGATGTTTTTAGGATGGTTTGCCGCTTGGCGAGGGCTACGTCCTGTGAAAAGAATGGCAAAAGTTGCAGAAAGCATTTCCGCACAACATCTCTCTATCAGTTTAGAACTCAAAAATACCCCTTTGGAATTAAAACCGTTAACCATTGCCTTTAATGACATGCTTGATCGTTTAGAGTCAGCACTTGAAAAACTATCTGATTTTTCATCGGATTTAGCACATGAGATTCGCACCCCGATCAATAATCTTATGACACAAACTCAAGTTAGCCTCTCGCGCAACCGAGATATAGATGCCTATAAAGAGGTCTTGTTTTCGAATTTAGAAGAATTTGAACATCTTGCACGTATTGTCTCTGATATGTTGTTTTTAGCAAAAGCAGAAAATGGTCTCACTTTAAAAAATCTACAGCGAATCGATTTAGTACAAGAGATTGAAGTGCTCATTGACTTTTATGATGCGATTGCAGCGGAGAAAAATATAAGCTTTGAACAATCTGGTACAGGTATCGTAAATGCAGATCCCACTATGTTACGCCGTGCATTGAGTAACCTGTTTTCCAATGCGATTAAATATGGTAAATCAAACTCTATAATACGTGTTAAATTTCAGCAAGATACTGAAGACACCTTGTTCTCTATTGAAAATGAAGGTCCTTCACTCTCTCCTGAACAGCTTTCACGTGTATTTGATCGTTTTTACCGTACGGATGCGTCTCGTCAAAGAGTTGAAGATGGTACAGGTCTTGGTCTCGCAATTACCAAATCAATACTAGATATGCATGAGGCAAAAATCTACGCAGAATCAAAAAATGGTGTGGTTATTTTTTCGATTATTTTTAAAAATCCACCTCACTCCAGTTAAATTGCAAGTTGACAAAAATGTAATTTTAACGTCACTCGGCTGTATCTCTCTTTATTGAATAATTGAATAGTTAAGTAATTGCTGAAATAAAAAAAAGCAGTTACTTCAATATTATCAACAAAAGAGGAATCCAACATGAGTTTTTTCAGAAATAAAATTACGACCTTTCAAAGTATTTTTTTAGCTACAGCATTATTGATCTCTTCATCCAATGCGCTTGCTCACGTTAAATTACTCAGTGCTATCCCTGCAATCAATGCAACTGTAACAGCTCAGCCTAAAAACTTGATCCTTAATTTCGGTGAGGATGTAATGCTGATGAACATTAAATTATCCGATGCACAACAAAACAATATTTCATTGAATTACAAGGTCAGTCATGATTTAAAAAAGTCATTTAATATTGCCACACCTAATTTAAACAAAGGTAAATATACCGTTTCTTGGTCAACCATGGGTAAAGATGGGCATAACATGAATGGCGAATACAGCTTCATATATAAGTAGATAGCACTTTAGATGAATGATACATCCTGCCCTCCCAAAAGTTTTAAGTCACTGGAAAAATCATGATTTCTGAATATTGGATTGGATTCAGTTGGCTGAATAAAATCATCTTGTATTTAAGCATTGCATTTACCATCGGTGGTGCATTTTGCTATGTCTTGTTTGCTCGCTTTAATAGCATTAAAAGTACCCTATTGAAGTATATGGCATTTGGTGCAAGTCTTGGATTCATTTCCAGTATTGTTGGTTTTTTTATTCTGGTGGGTAGTTTTGCTAACTCAGGGCTTTCAGGAATATGGAATACCACTTATATCCAAATACTTTTAAATACAGTCACTGGGCAAATGTTCATCAGTCGTATTCTTATTTTTCTGATTCTTGTGATTTTATTGTCTATTAAATTGCTTCAGAAAACCGCGCATAACTCTTTTTTTGAAAAGTTCTTATTTGCTTTATTGCTACTGCCCCTTTCATATAGCTTTTCACAAACTGGACATGTTGCAAACCTATCAACTTTTGCGCAAATTCTACTGACAATCCATATCTTTTTAATCTCTTTATGGATAGGTTCTTTATACCCATTGTGGAAAGCAAGCCGTGAAATATCAGGACTTGCCTTAAAAGATCGTATTCATTTATTTGGACAGATTGCAGGATTTATTGTTGCAATCCTCATCGCTTGTGGTGCAAGTGTCGCAGTACTTTTGTTAAAAGACTTCAATACATTATTCAGTACACCTTATGGTTATGGTTTTATGCTGAAAATATTTTTTGTTCTCTCTATTTTAGCACTTGCTGCGTTTAATAAATGGTTCTTTACACCTCGTCTTCATCAACCTGAATTTTCCCGTTATTTTAGTTATGCCATTTTATTTGAAATGCTGCTTGGAATGACGATTCTTTCTACGACTGCCTATATCACGACTGTGATCGGAATTGAATAATACCTGACTGCTCTTTTGTAAGGCTCAACGTTGAGATATCTTTTGACCAAGTTGAACTTCATCAATCATGAAAACTCATCTTTTATATTAAAGTGAATTTTTATGATGTTAATGCATGCAATCTATATAGGGTATCCAACGTTTTAATAGATATTTAGATAAGCCTTGCTTGTGAATGCAATTAAGGCTTGGCCTTATTTTTGTTGAGATGCGGATGACCAAAATTAACGATTAGACGATATCTATACTTTTAATCCAAAGCCACAAAACCCCAGATCGCATCTTTCAACTTTTATACAACGTACTTTGTTAAGCCTTCAAATTACAACCGAAGTGCTATCTTAAAGCTCAATCATTCATCAAAATAAAAAAAAGCGATAACATAGAGGACTTAGTACTTATTTCTTCAAATTCGTAAAACTTACATTATTTTGCTTGACCTTCCCATGATGGAAAAGTTTAGGATTTAAATCATACAAGAAACGACTTAGGTATCAACGATGAAAAATAAACCCTATGCTAGCGATTCTGACTTGAAAATGACCTTGCAAATCGAAGGTATGACATGTGCCAGTTGTGTTGGCCGTGTAGAAACCGCGCTTAACAAAGTGGATGGTGTCAAACAAGCAGTTGTAAATCTTGCTACCGAACGAGCAGATATTGCACTTGAAAAACCTATTCTACGTCAAGATTTGATTCATGCTGTTGAGCAAGTTGGCTATGATGTTGTTGATGAAAAGGTTGAATTGGCCATAGACGGTATGACTTGCGCCTCTTGTGTCAGCCGTGTTGAAAAAGCATTAAAAGCAGTATCAGGTGTTAAAGAAGCCAATGTCAATCTTGCCACTGAACGTGCAACCGTAACAGGTCATGCAAGTGTTAGTGCATTGATCGCTGCGATTGATCAGGCTGGTTATGATGCCAAAGAAGTTCAATCCGCTGTCTCTAATCAAACTGAACACCTCGAAAAAAAAGATCAAGAGCGTACCGAGTTAAAAAGAGATTTAATACTGGCGACTGTGTTGGCACTTCCTGTTTTTATCTTAGAAATGGGCACTCATATTTTCCCAAGTTTGCATCATTGGATTGCACAAACCATAGGTATACAAAACAGTTGGTATTTACAATTCATTCTTACGACCTTAGTGCTTGTTATTCCAGGTCGAAGATTCTATATCCACGGATTCCCAGCATTATTACGCCTAGCCCCTGATATGAATTCATTGGTTGCAGTAGGCACGCTGGCTGCTTACCTATTTTCTATTGTTGCAACCTTTGTCCCGCAAATTTTACCCACAGGTACAGTCAATGTTTACTATGAAGCTGCTGCCGTTATCGTTGCCTTAATTCTACTGGGTCGTTTTTTAGAAGCAAAGGCAAAAGGTCGTACTTCCGAAGCAATTCAGCGCTTAGTCAGTTTACAAGCCAAAATTGCTCATGTGTCTCGAGATAATCAAGTGATTGATATTCCAATTGATCAAGTCGTTTTAGGTGATCTGATTATAGTAAAACCAGGTGAAAGAATCCCAGTAGACGGTAAAGTGATTGATGGACAAAGTTTTGTTGATGAATCAATGATTACTGGAGAGCCAATCCCCGTCGAGAAAAAAGCTGAAAGTGATGTCGTGGGTGGAACAATTAACCAAAATGGAACTTTAAGTTTTACCGCACTAGCCGTCGGTGGTGAAACCATGCTCGCCCAAATCATTCGTTTGGTTGAACAAGCTCAGGGCTCTAAAATGCCCATTCAAGCTGTGGTGGATAAAGTCACATTATGGTTTGTGCCTGCAGTCATGATTGCCGCAACACTGACCTTTTTGATTTGGCTTATTTTTGGTCCATCACCAGCCTTAACATTTGCTTTGGTGAATGCTGTTGCGGTTTTAATTATCGCATGTCCTTGTGCCATGGGCTTAGCCACACCAACATCTATCATGGTTGGGACAGGTCGCGGCGCTGAATTAGGCGTATTATTTCGTAAAGGCGAGGCTTTACAACTACTTAAAGATGCCAAAATTGTTGCTGTGGACAAAACTGGGACGTTAACAGAAGGTCGTCCTGTACTCACTGACTTTGAAGTAACACCACAATTTGAGCATGATCAAGTTTTAAGCATGGTGGCTGCTGTAGAATCTCGTTCGGAGCATCCCATTGCTCAAGCAATCGTCGATGCAGCTAAACAACAAAACCTTATGCTTGATCATGTAGATAGCTTTGATTCTGTAACAGGCATGGGCGTTTTTGCTACGATTAATGGTCACACCATTCATATCGGTGCAGACCGTTATATGCTTCAATTGTCGGTAAATATCTCAACCTTTAAAGATACTGCACTACGTTTGGGGGATGAAGGAAAATCTCCGCTCTATGTGGCAATTGATGGTGAATTAGCAGGTATTATTGCAGTTGCTGATCCAATTAAATTTACCACACCAAACGCCATCAAAGCCTTACACCAACTTGGTTTAGAAGTGGCTATGATTACAGGGGACAATGCCCGTACAGCACATGCAATCGCGAAAAAATTAGGAATCGACGTGGTTATTGCTGAGGTATTACCTGAAGGAAAAGTCGCAGCAATCAAACAACTTAAAGCGCAGCATGGCAATATCGCCTTTGTTGGTGATGGTATCAATGATGCTCCTGCTTTGGCTGAGGCAGATGTAGGCTTAGCGATCGGAACAGGAACAGATGTTGCGATTGAATCCGCAGACGTTGTGCTGATGTCTGGTAACTTACAAGGTGTTGCCAATGCCATTGCTTTATCTAAAGCAACGATTGGCAATATTCATCAAAATTTATTTTGGGCATTTGCCTATAACACCATGTTAATACCAGTTGCAGCGGGGTTGTTATATCCTGCATACGGGATTCTGTTGTCGCCAATATTTGCTGCAGGCGCTATGGCACTTTCAAGTGTGTTTGTTTTAGGAAATGCATTACGTTTGCGTCGGTTTCAACCGACGTCTATTGAGCATTAAGAAATCAAGGAGCTTCTCATGAATATTGGTAAATTATCACATGCAGTTGGAATATCAGCCAAAATGATTCGCTACTATGAACAAATTGGTCTCATCCCTGCTGTTGGACGTAATAATTCAGGCTATCGTTCATATTCTGCTCAAGATGTTGAACGATTAAAATTCATCAGACGATCACGCTCGCTCGGCTTTTCAGTTTCAGAAATTACAGATCTTTTAGATCTATGGAATGATAAAAAGAGACAAAGTGCAGATGTGAAAAAGCTTGCTCAAAGCCACATTGAAAAATTAGAACACCGTATTTTTGAATTACAAAAGATGACCGAAACCTTGCAAGATTTAATTAATTGCTGTGCAGGAGACCATCGTCCAGACTGCCCTATTTTGGATGGATTACAAACTGCTGAAATTGAAGGTACTGAAGTGCATCATCACAATGACACATTGTCACTTTCACCATTAGGTAGTCATAAAGCTTAAGCTTTCTATACTTATGTGATGCTTGGATATTTATCAGGCAAATGGCGACTAGATCTGCTTGTATCCTCCTATTTATATGTTGTTCCATTAGCTTAAATGATTCACCCTCAAAAGCATGATACATATCGTTATGAGGGTGATATATAAACCTAGTGCTTATCAAACGCAAAGATTTCCACCCACTTAGCCTCCAAAAAAGTACTGCAGTGTTTGTAAAGTAACAAGAGCAGTATTTACTTAACTTTGATTGAATCTCTAAAACTAGCTATGGTTTTACAACACTATTTATTTCTTATCATGAAAGAACATAAGTGCTATGACTGTTCATGTTTAATCTTTTTTTGATGAATGATCTAGAATGATATTTTTACAAAAGCCTTATGAGAAAAGCCATCGATATGGTGGCTTTTCAACGTCTGAGTATTAACGAGCAGGATAACCCACTTCAGCTAACTTCGCTCGTAGCTCTTTATCTGAAAGCATACTTTCTACTTTTAATTTACGACTGGGTGGATCTGCTATGATTTCAGCATCTTCATCCAAGCTCTGAATGGCTTTGGCAATGCGACGTACACAAGCGCCACAGGTCATATCTTCAACATAGAACTCCATTATTAACTCAACTCCAAAATTTAAGGGGTGAATTGATCACAAGTGCTCCCATAATTGTAAGGTCAAGCGATTAAAATGATTTTATTTGGCGACTTGGCATCAAGATATTTTTATAAAAACCAAAAACAATCATAAACCCTTGATGATATTGATATTTAACATCCATCTCGTTTGAAGAAAAGGCAAGAATTAAATAAACTTTGAGTCGAATTATTATGCTACATAAGATTAATAAAACAGCTTTAATATGGGTGCTGATTAGGAAAATAATTATATCTATAATGATCACTTTAATATTAATAATCTGCGTAAATAGTCACTAAAATAACATCAAATATCGCAAAAAAATTAAATAATAATCGCTTAAAATCCGATCAGATAAAATTTAGGATTAACAGCATCTAAAATTTCTAAAAAATTAATTAAAAAAACTAACAAGCAAATATTGAAAATTACTTTTAATCAACCATATTTATGATTTTTTGTAATACTTGGAAAAATAAAACCTAATAAATAAACAATATTATTTAAAAATCTTATGCATTACTTTTAATCAACTATATAGTTGAATAAACATCAAACCAATAACATTGCTAAGAATATCTTCACTATATAAAATAACTCAGAAGTTTTATGAAAGTATGACGTCAAAAATTATCAAAATTATACTGACAAGGTTTTAAATGTTAAAAAGGATTTCATTAAACTCATTTAAATTTTTTTATTATGTAGCGATGTATGAAAGTGTAACAATTGCATCAGAAAAGCTTTTTGTTACACAAGGTGCTGTTAGTCGACAAATTAAAAATATAGAAGATGGGTTAAACTGCAAACTTTTCATTAGAAAAGGCAAAACATTGGAACTTACTAATGAAGGCTTACTTTTGCTTAATTGCTGTCAAAGTATTTTTCATGAAATTGACAAATGCCTCACTAAACTCGACAACTAACAAGCTGATATTGAGGATCTTGTAATATCTTGCGAATCCACATTATGTATGAAATGGCTTATTCCTCGAATAAAAAATTTCAATGATTTAAATAGTGGCTTTGAATTAAAAATAATCACCAATGATGGAGTGATTAATTTTGGCGATGTAGATATTGCGATTCGCAGAAATGATTTTCACTGGAAAGAGCATATATATAGCCTTAAACTCATGGATGAAATTATGTTTTTTGTTCAAAGCCCATCCAAAAAAAACAGAGGATATTTTAATCTCTTCTTCTCGACAAAAGTTTTGGGGAAGCTTGCTCAAAATTAATCACATCAGCGACAAAATCACTCAACTCAATTATAAAGAATTAGATCATTTCTACCTGTGTATTGAAGCCTGTTTATCTGGATTAGGCTCTACCATTGTATCAGGCTATATGGTTGAAAAATATTTAAAAAATGGACAACCCCAACCCGTAGCTGAGCCCTTTTTAGATGGTTCATCATATTACATGTTATCCGCAGCACCACTGGAAGAAGATTATAGAAAAATTGTATTTAGAAATTGGTTAACGAAAGAATTAAATAATTCACAAAATGATTTAGAAAAATATTTTAATATCAAAAAACGAATATAAAAAAACATTCATAAAAATCATTAAAAAACTAAAAATTTACTCATTTATAAAAAATATAGATTTATGAGAAAATAATCAAAAGGAGTAATTTAGTGCTTAAACCTAAAATTTCATTTAAAATGAAAAAATGGACCTGCAAACACTGTGGGTTATTAAAAGAAGTTTCAAAATGGCGTATAAAAGTTGGAGAATCGGTTTTCTTCAATATAAGCTATATGAACAAAAATTATGAAAATTTAAATAAAACCATCACAGGTATTGTCATAGGTCGGCAAAATAAATTTTTAACAGTGCTAGATCAAAACAGCAATCAAACCTATTTTATTGATCAAAATGAGGTACACTTAACAAACTCACCTGCACTTTTTTTATATAACATGTATGGATCATGCCTCTGTAAACATAACAATAATTAAATTATATTGATGATTTTTACTAATCTTTACGACTAAAAGCATTGCTACACATTACAAAAAATTATAATATAAATTAAAATAAGTAATTCAATTTTCACTTCATTATTTAACGGACCAATAAATTCAATGAACGGATTTCCAGAACATTTAACATGATAGAAAGATTATCACTTAATTCACTCAAGTTTTTTTATTATGTTGCTATCGAAGGAAGTGTAACTATTGCAGCTGAACGCTTGTATGTTACTCAAAGTGCAGTCAGTCGACAGATTAAAAACTTAGAAGATCTTTTAAATGTTGCTTTATTTGAACGGAAAAATAAATCCTTAGTCCTAACAGCAGAAGGTAAAGTCCTTTTAGATTGTTGCCAGAATGTTTTTAATCAACTTGATCATTGTGTTATTAGCATCAAACAACAAAAATATAAAAACAATAATTTAATCCTATCTTGTGAACCTACTATTTCAATGAAATGGCTTATTCCAAGGATGGTGCAATTTAATGAATTGAATCTGGGGTTTGGAATTACCCTACTTACAGGTGGAGGACCTCTTGATTTTCAAAACCAAGAGATTGACATTGCGATCAGAAGGAATGATTTTGCTTGGGGCGAACATATTTATAGCACTAAAATTATTGATGAATTTATGTTTCTGGTAAATTCAAATCAACAAGGTTCATCAAATTTATTATTAAGTACTTCTAGACCCAAGTTTAAAAATTATCTTGCTAAGCAATATCCTGTGATTTCAAAGCTGAATACCATTGAACTTGATCATTTCTATTTATGCATTGAAGCATGCTTATCGGGTCTTGGACAAACCATCGCCTCTGGCTTTATGATTGAACATGAGCTTGATCATGATTTTTTTCAAGTTGAACAATGTTTGCACTTCGATGATTCCGCATACTATCTACTGGCATCATCATCCATTGAAGAAGACCATCGGAAAGTTATTTTTAGAGATTGGCTAATCAATGAAATGCAACAAACTCAAAAAAACTTACTCAATAAATTCGGCTTTATCAGTAAACAACAAGAATTGGTCGCTGAATAGTTTATTTGTAAAAATAATATTAAGTTTCAATACCACTAGAATTTAGTTTAACATTGCTGAAAGCACAAAATATTGATTCATCTCATTTTATAAAATCAATGCATAGCTTAAAAGTAAAGGCCAATTCCTTATTGCTCCTCAAATAAAGAATTGGCTTAAGCATATATACTGAGTGAGTTCATCTATTATTCATTATTTTTACTATTGATAATCTAGCGACACAGTTGCCTGAGTCTGGACATAACCTGCTGTTGCAGTCGCAGCTGATCGATAATAACGCGCCTTTAATGCTTTAATAAATGTTGTTGCCGATGAACCCACGGGAACTGTATAAAACGGACTTTGCGTTCCGATTGCCAAAGGATTATTGAGATCATCTCGAAGCTGTACATCAACATTGCTGCGGTTTGCCAAACTTGGTTGATTTTTTAAAATTCCATTGGTATTTATATTACTTGGTGTATAACTGTCTGTAATAGTTGCCAATAACACTTTATTAGGCATTGCTGTTGTACAGTTAATATTGACATTAAAAGGTTGTTCATTGGCGGTTGGATTACTATTCAATGTTGCTGTCGGTACGGGTGCTAAGTTGACAATTTGATTGGCTATAGTACATGTCGGCAACACAAAGGTCATTTTGATATCAACATATATTTCAGTTGTACCCGTTTTAGGATTACCACTTGGGGTAATTGTCGAACCATTATAATCATCGTATTTATAGCTGATTGTTCCAAGATGAATTCGAACTGTGGAATTATTGAGTGCATCAATGGTGGCTGCTGAAGGTTTGATTGTAGACAACAATTTTAAATTAAAGACTGGATTTCTCACATCTGAATTTGATGCTCCGAGATTTGAAGCACCTCTAAAATATGCTTCACCACCGATTATTACAGGGCTACCTAAACCAGTATTTGGTAAAATATTATAGTCGGTATTCAGTGTTGTTATACTCTGCACCATTGGTGGGCTGTTATTATTATCCTGTAAAGAAAAAGAAAGCTGTAAATTATTCAGCAACCAAATTTTGGCTGCCGCCAAAGTTATAGGGTTAGCATTTGAACCCGAAATGGTGATTGTCGGTCCTACTGAAAATGGGCTACTACCTAGTAAATCAGTATTTCCTAATGCCGCCTTAAAGGTAGAACGAATCGCAACAGGATTGGAGCAATTTTTTACTGAAGGTGCCGAAGTTGTATCATTAAAGGTTTGATTATAAGGGAAACTTCCTATTGTTCCGCTAACACGATTGAATGTCACCGAATTATAGGTAGTACAATTGGCAACAACCGCAAATATAGACTGAGAAAATAACAACATAAAGGGAGCGCATAACCACAGTAATTTATTCATGACCTATTTACACTCCACATCAATAATATTGAAATTTTCAATCGGTTTACGTTCTAATATTTTTTGAGAAATTGGGGCAATTGCACACTGCTGATGAGCTTCTGTACCCCATACCACATACGTTGACTTTTGTAACGCATTTTGCTGATCGACAATCACTTGACTTGATGCACCGACAATCCCGAATACATTGCCCTGCTCATCCTTTAATTGGCTACCCATCGACACCTGTTGGTCTGATAAGTAACGAATCCGAAGTAGGATATTGCTTGATTTATTGGCTTTAAATTCTGCCAATTGAGCACTGTATTTACGTGGAATAACTTCAGTTTGGTTCGATTCCAAACTGACATTTACAGGTAAATCTGCAGGATCAAGGCTAATGAGATTCTTGGTATATGGTGAGTTGTATGGATAAATTGCATTGCCAAAACGATCGACTTTAACGCCCCACGCATTTGAAACGACAGCCCCCATGCCATCTTCAGCATGAACAATCGTATAAGTATCAGGTAATGTATTGACGGCGGTCAGACCAAAACGATGGGCAACCACAGCGCCTTGTGCTGATAAAGAGTACTGCGTATTGTTTTGACTCGTTGAAAGTGTTGCACCTAAATTCACGACAGGTAATAAATAATTGAGGTTACCATTAAACAAAGTATCGTGTTGATTGTTGATAACACCTGCACCAAAACTTAATTCATTATGCTCGCCAAGTACCCCTGACAAATTTACATTTGATGTGGTTTGCGAATTTTGATCATGTTGAACACTGGCATTCATTGACATATTTTTATTACGCCAATCGAGTGGAATGGTCATTGAAAAATATACCGAATCACCTCGTTTGCGCGCATGATCTGAATAATCAGTTCGAGATAAACCCAAATTATAGCTAATCCGATTCCAAGCATTGCCATAGCTAAAGTTATATTGATAATAATTTTGGCTGTCATCCCAGTAATTGTTTTTACGAACGGTTAAATTAAAATTACCCAATCGCGTATTGGGGAATGATTTAGAAACACTCAGTCCCATATTTTGTTTTAAATTATAGTTATATAAAAAATTATCGTATTCTTGTGCTGTAAGATCAGCCAAATTGCGCTGGTAAAGATGCGAAGAAATACTCATATATCCACGATCATAAGCAGCATAATCTGCATAGAAATTCAGGTTATTGGCTAACCAGTCATAACGATAGTTAAGGCTATATTTTTGACCTCGATAATCTTTGTTATACAATTCAGATTCCGTATGTTCAACAAAAGCCGTAACACCCCCCAATACCGTATTGGCTGATAATGCAAGTAAACCACTTGCATAGTCATCGCTAAAATTTGCACCTGCGCCTATAGTCAAAGCATTGCTGATCCCGTAGTTAAAACTACCTTGAAATAATTTATCATGCGTTGTTTCATGACGTGTGCGATAGCGTCCACCTGCAATACTGTAGTTATATCGCCCTTGACGCACCAAATCATAATTACTTTGCATCGGTACGTTAAAACTGCGTTTCTCACCACCTGTTTCAGTAATTTCTACAGTTAAATCGCCAGAAGTTGCTGTATTTAAATCCGTTATACGAAAAGCACCTGCGGGAACTGTACGTTCATAGATTTTTTGCCCGCTTTGAAAAATACGTACAACAGCATTGGTATTGGCAAAATTTTCGATCACAGGCGCATATTGACGAAATGACCATGGCAACATTTCTTGGTCAGATGCTAACTGTGCACCAACAATAGGCAAATTATCTAAACGATAAGTTGTGGTATTAAACTGCCCTAGACTTAAACGTGAATTCAACCGTGTGATATCACGATACAGTACGTTTTGGTCAGAATAATAATCTCCTAAACCTGAGTTTTCAGATTCAAATGCGCCTGCATGGCGATAATACCAACCTGCAACATTTAACCCACCATTTAAAGCTAAATATTTGCTTTCTCGGTCTTCATCACGGTTATAGTTAAATGCATAACCAATAAAACTAGAATTGACGCCTTTATTAAATAATGCAGGATCAATATAACCTTCTGGTCTTTCCACACGTAATGCTTGAGGAATAGAAATATCCAACTTTAATTTGGACAAATCAAAGTCATAGTATGCATCCGCAGCCACATCTTTAATTGTACGGCATGGTTGAGCGCTTAAACTTTTACGAAATGCAGTGGTCAAATCGAATTTATCAAGTAAAGCCTGATCTACACAAAGCACCGCAGAACGCTGCCCATCCAAATGATCAAATGTTACTTTAACATTATCCACTACTTGCTTATTGACAGACAATTCCACCAAATATTGACCGGGTGCGACAAAGTTTTTAACTTCAAAATTGGTCAATGACACATTACGGTCATTTCCAAATAATGATGCAGAATTAAACGTCACCAATTGATTATTTTGCGCAGTGAATTGGGCATTATCTTGAGCCATTAAATGGCTATTGTCCTGAGCAATACTGTGTTGTTGATTTTCTTGAGCCGAAACCTGTACCGAAAACGCAGACATCAGCATTAAGCAGAGCTCGCTTTTTTTAAAATTTAGCATGCTAAACGATCCATTATTACGGTTGTATCAATGCATTACGGCTTCAAATGTTTGTACTGCGCCTAAATCATTGACAATTTCATAGGATATTTTTTTTGTTGTGAGATCGGGTTTAAAGTTTTTCAAACTACGACTGGCGAAAGGCTCCAGCATGATGGCATCTTCACCTGAGTTAAAAGCGTGATTTTTTCCACTTTCAACTTGTAAGACTGTAATGTAATACGGTGTTGGATTACTAATGGTCATACTGTTTGAAGAGGCATCCAATTTAAATTGAAGGCTTTGTTGTGCATCAGTAGCTTTGATTGCCAACTGGGGGCGGTAGAATAATTTAACGCGCGTACGTACTGTAAAAGATAAATGATTTTTATCGGTTAAATTTGGATCACTGGGTGGAATATCTAAAATATTAAACCAAAAAATAGACTCACGATCTTTAGGCAATTTTGAGCGATCTAAAGGAATGATTCGAATGATCTGCCCTTATTTGGTTCAATTCTGACTAAAGGAGGATTCAACACAAAAGGAACTTCTTCAGCTTGTGGGGTCTTTTTAGGATCACCAATATCAATCCACGCCTGCACAAGTGCAGGTGTGTCATAAATATTTCTGAGCTGGACATTTACACTTTTTGAATCAGCGGGGAATATGATGCGCGTGCCATCGATGGATACACCTGCATAGGCAAGTGGCATCGTAAATAATAGCAATACAGCAATTTTTAAATAGCGCATAAATTCCCCTTAATCACAAAACAGCAAAAAATTAGTTATATTGCAATGTATAATTTACAGTTGCTGTCACGTTCTGCGCATCAACTGAACCCGTCTTGGTAAAGTAACGTGCTTTATAAGTCATAGTCGCTGTACCTGTACCATCCGCAGCAATTCCTGTGATTGCACTTTTCGCCTGTGTTCCCCAAGCTTGTGAATAATCTACAGGTGTATCAGCATCTGTTAAAATTTGAATAAATACTGGCTTAGCTGAAGATGCACCTGCTGCTTTGTTGACTAAGACAGTTTTTACAGCAGCGTCATAATCCGCTGCAGCAGCAGTTTCTAGAAAGAGTCCTTTAAGTGCTTTATTTGTTGCAGCATCACAACCACCTGTACCTGCACCATTTTTAAGTTGTAAATCAAAACTCTTGGTTGCGGCTGATTGATTTGCTGTCGTAAAAGTTGAATTAGGTACAGTATCTAAAGTTACGATAATATTTTTAGTCCCTGAACTGCCTGGACCTGCACCTGTCAAAGTACACGTACTGTCTGTAACCACACCATTTACAGTAATTGTGCCATCTACGGCAAATGCAGCTGTACATGCCATTCCTAAAACCAAAGCACTTGCTGTAGACAAAGCTAAACTTTTCATACAATAAACCTCGAATAATTTTTAATAAAAAATAGTACCGAATTATTATTTGGCTCACCTATATTTATTAGCTCTAAGGTTCACTTAATTAATAATTCTAAAATTGTGAATCTAGTTACTATTTATTTCAAACTACAATGTTATTAAAAAATAACAATATATCATAATAAAATTAGTGAACTTTATTCTGGCTCGAATGATACATATGTCACATTTTTTATGGTTTACTTTTTCTCATGCTAATACATTACTTTTATTAATATTTATATTTTGCTCTAAAAAACAGATATTTAAAATATAAAAAATACAAAATTATTATATATTTATAATAATTTTAATTTTTAATAGTGAAATGAGAATTATTTAATAAGCTAAAAAAATAATATTTCATTTAAACTAAATAATTTTAGCTTTATTTAAATAAAACTAAAAATTTTAACATTTAGTAAAAATTAATTAATACATCTGTATATCAAACAAAACTAAACATAATAATATCGATATAAAACATATCGCTCAAATTTTATCTTAACTCATGCATAGATTTTATAATTTTAAACGGAGTTCCAATCATTAAATATCTGAAAAGACTTAATTTTAGATCTAAATAATTTATATAAGCTATTTTATGACCAGTTACATGCAATACAGGGTAGTACCAAATTGAGGCATACCATAAATGGGGCTTATCGGATGCAATCATACTGAATACAGATGAATTGACATGAATGGAATCGCATTTTGGAAGTTTGAGGTTGATTCTTCAACTGAAGTGATACCCAATCATCACGTGATTTAAATCTTATTTGAATGGTTGCAAGCTTAATATTTTTAATTCAGCCATAAAAAAAACTGCAATCGATCTCGATTGCAGTTTTTGCTACTGTTTAAAATAAAGACTTATTTCAAACTATACGCAATCACATAATCACCATGATCAGGTGACTGACGTGCCCCACCTGCGGTAATCATGACATATTGTTTACCTGTTTCAGGTGATACATAGCTGATCGGTGTAGCTTGGCTACCGACTGGCAAACGAGACTTCCACAGTTCTTTACCAGAGGATGAATCCAGTGCCCGCAAATAATAATCTTGGGTTGCTGCAAAGAACACCAAACCGCCTTGTGTGGCCATTGGTCCACCAATTGTTGGCATGCCAATTGGAACAGGCAAGCCCATTTTAATGCCCATTGGTCCAGTATCTTCCACTGTTCCCATAGGCACTTGCCATGCAATTTGACGAGTTTTCATATCAATCGCAGTCATGGTGCCATAAGGTGGTTTTTGGCATGGGATCATTAATTTTGACCAGAAACGATCTTTATTGACCTTATATGGCGTGCCTTTCATCGGTACAGCCCCCATCCCGGTATTCACTTTCTCGCCACCATTTGCTTGTATCGCTAGATCTTCTGGTGTTTGTTCGATCAACTGAATCCATAGGCCTAAACGCATATCATTGACAAACATATACTGATGGCTTGGATCGAAAGCAATACTACCCCAGTTCATACCACCTAAAGACCCCAGAAAACTTAAGGATTTGTCTTTACCCGGTGCAGTGTATAAACCTTCATAGCGCATTGATTTAAAGTTGATACGACACATCAGTTGATCAAATGGCGTTGCTCCCCACATATCTGATTCAGTAATGCTTTGATTACCGATCTGTGGCATTTCAACAGAGCGAGGTTGTGTAGGACTATATTGTTCACCTTGAATATCTGCTGGCTTGACCGGTTGCTCAATCACTTTCGTTAAAGGTTGACCCGTCAAACGATCCAATACAAAGAATTGACCTGATTTCGTTCCAATCACAACAGCAGGTTTATTCGAACCATCTTTCATTGGAAAATCAACCAAACTCGGTTGCATCGGTAAATCAAAATCCCATAAATCGTTATGAACTGTCTGATAAACCCACTTTTCCTTACCTGTGGTTGCGTCCAAAGCCAAGACTGAAGAATTATATTTATGATCCAACGGTTGGCGATTGCCACCCCAAACATCTACAGATGAACTGCCCATTGGTAAAAATACAGTGTTCATTTGAGGATCATAAGACATCGCTGCCCATGAGTTTGCTGAGCTACGTTTATAGGTTTCACCTGCTTTTAACACATGATTTGGATCAGGATTTCGTGGGTCAAAGGCCCAACGCAGTTCTCCAGTAATCACATCATAAGCACGAATCACACCGCCTGGCATATCTGCTGCAAGGTTATCGGCAATACGGCTTCCCACAACAATCACTGTTCCAGCAATGGTTGGCGCTGAGGTTACTTCAAATCGTGGTGCGGTGGTTCCTTCACCCAAGCCTTTGAGTAAGTCTACCGTTCCATCCACGCCAAAATCTTTACAACGTTCACCTGTATCCGCATTGACTGCGATTAAGCGACCATCAGGCGTATTGGTATAAACACGACGTAAGCATGAGCTATTGTTTGCTACAGCTTGAACAGGTGTAGCACCAACCAATGTCGGTTGAACCAGTGCTTGTGTTGAATCAAAATAAGCAACACCTCGACAACGTTCCCAAGCTTCCGACTTAGAGTTGACTTCAGCTTTCCAAAGCTGTTTACCTGAGTCAGCATTTAAAGCAAAAATATTGTTGTGCGGTGTACATAGGAAAATCTTATTGCCCACCTGTAAAGGTGTCATTTGATCTTCAGCACCATTTCCCGAACCTGTCGTGAAATCTCCAGTGCGAAAACGCCAGACTTCTTTTAACTGATGCACATTGTCTCTGGTAATTTGATCCAATGCAGCAAATCGGCTCCCCCCAGCATCCTGCCCATAATGTTGCCAGTTGATTTGCTTCATGTCTGTTGTTACAGGAACCAGTGGTAAAGCCTGCCCCGTTGCAGCAACCGTTGGATGTGGCTGGAACATCTGATAAAGTCCAATCAGCATTCCAACAACAGTCACAACACCTAAGCCATAAGCAGGAAGACTCAAGCTCGGTTGAGCTTGATAACGGCGAATTGCAGGCAAACTAAACATCAATGCTGCAAATAAACCCGCAGGAAACATCAGTCTAGAGAATAAAGGCCAAAACTCCCAACCTGCATCAATCAATGCCCAAATCAATGTGCCGATAAAAACCAGACTGAATAAGCCGACACCGATTGCTTTTTTCTTAAAGATGAAAATTGCAGAAGCTAAGGTCAGTATGCCAGAGATCACGAAATACCATGATCCCCCCAAGGTCACGAGTTTTATTCCACCGACTGTAAAAAACAGTCCCGTGAGCAACAAAACCAGTGTCAAAATAAAACACCATATTTTCAGTATAGTATGTGAGTTCGAAGATTCAGACATACGTCATACTCCTAGATTAGAAATTTACACGCATGCTTAAACCTGCAACCCATGCATCATCCACTTCTTTAACACCTGCAGGTTGATGAATATATTGTAGGTTTGGTCTGAGCATGACCGCTGGTGACCATTGGTAGGTATAGTTCAGTTCGATATTTAACTCATCACGTTGAACAGGGACATAGTCTGCTGCAAATGCATCATATTCGTCATAACCTCGACCACTATTCAGGGCAATCTGACGATCTTTATAACGATCATTTACGACATAATTGGCAAGACCAAAACCAATAGAATCATTTGGACGACGATCAAATGGCCCTTTATACCAAAGTGCCAATTGTTGTGTACTTTGAACAGCTGTTGTGGCTTTATCATTGACCACAACATTAAAGCTGGCATATAGACCACGTTTAGGATCATTGCCTTTTTGGCTCAATTGTTGTTGTGCATTCAACCAAAAACTGTGTTTACCATCATGTACTTTAGCTGTGGTCGCAATATCATTGGCTTCAGCAGTCGAATACAATGCACCAACTTTGTATTCACCTGCTAGACCATCAAATGCTGCCAGTTTCGGTCGCCATGCCAGTTCAACAGGAATAGTTGCACCTTTGACGTTATTCATATCCAAATTAAAACCATCGCTATTTTTGCCGGTTTTAATATTGTCTGGATTCACTTCATAGACACCCACACCCAGTGTCCAATCTGGCGCAAATTGATATTTAACATTGGTTCCCCATAGCCCTACAGGTAAGTTGTACCAGATTGAACCAATGGATTTTCCAAGCTGACCACCACACAGTAATAAGTTCTGGAATTCGCATTGTGAGCTATTAAAATCGTCAGACATGCCCATACGACCAATCTTGAATTGTACTGTATTGTCAGCAAATCCTTTTTTGACCCATGCTTGGGTTAGGCGCCAAATTTTGCCTCGCCCATAAATTTCTTGTGAATTTCCCAAAGCACTCGAACGAGGATCTTTAATACGATCCAAAGTCAAAGCATTGCCATCACGCTTGGTGATTAAAATATTGGCGGTGGTATTGTCCCAACCTGCAATTTTCTCCAGATCAAAATTTGCACCTAAAGCCAGTTGCGCTGCATTTTTAAAGGTATTGCTATCGTTATAACCGCCATCTAAGTTGGTGGCTGCTTGGCTCATAATAGAAGCAGTAAATTTATAACCTTGCTTTTCCAGTTGTTGACGCTCACCATTCCAATCACCCAATAACCACTGACGATCCTGTGACCACGGTTGATCAGCAAAACTCTGTTGAACAGTACAAAGCGCAACAGTCAAGCAACTCAGTTTGAGTAAAAATCTTTTTGAAGTCATTTCCAGCCCCTTATTATTATTTTAGTTTTACTGCTGAACTGAGTTCAGAAGTTGCACCCAAACGGTCTGTAATATTTGCGGTAATAGATGCAACTTTATTGGTCGGTTTCCATAAAATCTTGGCTAAACCTTGTTCATTGGTCGCGGCAACAGCTGAACCTAAATAAAATTCAGCTTCATTTGAATTTGCTGAAGTGTTTCCAAAAAATTCAACCTGATAACGTTGCTTCGGTTGTCCTTTGACTTCAACTGTAACTTGACCTTTTGTATAGCTTAATTTAGGCGCTTGAATGCCTTGATTCGGTTGCGGATTACAACCTTGCTCATTCGGCTGTTGACAGGTTTTCTGTAAATTTGCAGGATCAATCTTCACACCATGACCACGTGAACCCACAAAGTGCGCATGGTCCAATCCCGGAATATCAAAGATAATCGCACCTACACGTTGATTGGGTACACAACTCCCCCCCGCTTCACAGCGCTTAATGTCTTGACCGTTATTCCAAATTTGGTTCTTGGTAAGCGTGATGTGGGCATTGGCATCTTTTTCAGAACGAATTGCAATACCAACACGGTTTCCATGGACTTTATTGCTGTCAAAAATATTGCCGTCGCCTGTTAAGTTAAAACCATTCGAGTTATTGGTCAGTTCGTTATAGGCAATATAATTTCGCTTGCCCCAGTTGATCTGCAAGCCATCTGAATAGTTTTCAAACTTATTGCCCACCACGGCATTGTCATTGCCCCATAAAATCTCAATGCCTTGCGATGGCTCTGGGTTTGCAGATGTCGAGATAAATTGGTTATTTGCAACCAAGTTAAATGCTGCACCACGGGTTAATTCAAGCCCATCACCATTGTCTTGGAAATAATTATTCAAAACTTTATTGTTATTGGTGGTGGTTGCAGTAGGATTGCCCTTGCCATCATCCCCGGTCAACATCACACCTGCACCACCATAGTTATGCATAATGCGGTTATTTTGAATCAGGTTATTACTGGCACGATTCATTAAAATACCAATACAGAAACGACGAATTTCTACACCTTGAATGGTGACCCCGTTGATGTCACGCAAAACTAAGCCCGGTAAAGTTGTGGTACGTACATTGGTACCAAACTGCCCTTCGACCGCTCCCGGACAAGCTTCAACACCTGTCCCTTTAATATAATTTGAACCATCAATTGCGATAAATTCACCTGTTTTCGCCCATTGGGTTCCCGTGATTTTTACAGGTGCTTTAATCTCAGGTAAGGGACCATTCACCTTGATGGTATAAGGTGCTGTTCCAACTGCTTGAATCAAAATCTCACTGGCTTCTGTCGGTTTGGCATTTGCCTGTTCAATTGCCCAACGCAACGAACCTTTTTCACTATCATCTTGATAACGATCAACCACATAGCTTTCAGCCATGCTTAAACCAGAAACCGCAAGACCAATAGCCAACGTACTTAAACGTAAAGAAATCAATTTCATGTTTTAAAATCCTTTTAAATTATGGTGTAGGTTGAACAGTTTTCAATAACTGCTTCAATTGGGTTACATCAATTTGACCGGGTGCAGAAGCTTCACCGATCATGCCGAAGCTAAAGCTTCCGCCCATATTTGCCGTAGCAATTCGAGAAATAGTGCCCAACTTGCCCATCGACATGGTCAATAATGGTTTTTTGGATTGTTGACTCACTTTTAAGGTGGCATTCATTAAGGTGAACACATCTTGTTTGTTTTGTGGCATCACTGCGATTTTTAAAATATCCGCACCAAGCTCATCCTGTTTGAGCAAACGCTGAATAATCTCATCTTCATTGGGTGTTTTTTTAAAGTCATGATTCGACATCACAATCAGTACTTTTTTTGCGTGTGCTTGTTTTACGATATTGCTCACCGCTTGCGGATCTCGGAACATTTCCACATCTAACATGTCCATAAATGGCTGTTTTAAATAAGCTTGATAAGTTTTTGCATAATCCACATCAGTGATGGTTAACTGCCCACCTTCATTGTGTGTACGAATGGTAGCAATCATCGGCTTAGTGCCTAGAATCTGTTTAAGTTGATGCCCCAAAGCAATCAATTGTTGTGTGTTACTGGCAAAGTCGAGCAAGTCGATACGGAATTCCGCTAAATCTGCATCGGGATTGCTTGCAATCACTTTGGCCTGTGCCAATGCTTGTTCTTGAGTTTTGGCAGTAATCGGCACAATCGTTTTCACTGGAAGTTTTGCCAGTTCTGACAGTTCAACAGTGCGAGGTGGAACTGTTTGTGCTTGTGTCATTTGCAATGTAAAAATCGGGCTCAATGCCAGCATCACTTCTGCAATTTTTTGTAATTTCATTTTTCCATCATCCTTAATAGTTGATCTGTTATCGCTGTTCCGTAATAGCTAATTCGTAGTCATTAACCTGCTTGTAGAGGCCTTTTATTTTCATTCGCATTAAGCGAGTGATCTTTAAACTTCGCTCGACCTCCCTTTAAAAGGGAGGAAAATAATTAGTTTAAAAAATCTCAATGATTTTTAAAGAGCAGTTTCAAAAATACCTAAATATCAAAAAATACGGTTTCGTCTTCGCCTTGAATACGAATATCAAAACGATAGATGATTTGGCCATCAACTTCCGTACGTTTGGCAATAAGAGTCTGACGACGAGTCGCCCATTCAATGCTGTTTAAAACTGGATCATTGGCATTGGCATCTACTTCATCCTCGAAATAAATACGCGTATGTAGTCCAATGTTGATGCCACGTGCAAACACCACCACGGCAATATGAGGTGCTTGAATCGAGCCTTTACGCCCTGCCACAGCACCAGGTTTTACGGTTTCAAAATGCCAAAAACCTGTTTCAAAATTAGCTCCTGTACGTCCCCAACCTTGAAAATGCGGATCTACCGTTTTGCCTTGGGTATCTGCCTGACTTGGATAAACACCATTGCTATCCGCTTGCCAGATTTCCAGTAAGACATCTCTTAATGGCAAACCCAGTCCGTCAAAAACTTGACCTTCAAGACGGATACGTTGCCCTTGAGTTTTGTCATTGATCAATTGGTGATTAAAATTGTGTTCAAACACTTCAATATTGGCTTGTTGAGGCAATAAGCCAATATGAACATAAGGACCACCCGTTTGAGATGGCGTCTCTTTCAGTTCTTGAAAATTCCATGCATTCATCGTATTCACCCTTAAGTCAAATCATTTTCAAAATAAGTCGCACGACGACCACGAAGATGAATATCAAAGCGGTAACAACGGCTATCCGCTTCAATAAAGTTGTTTTTATCTTCCAGTGCAATTAGGGCACGACGCTGATCTTCAGAAGGAATTGTTTTTAAAATTGGGCAGCTATCAATCAAGGTATCGCCTTCAAAATAGAACTGCGAAATTAAGCGCTGTGCCCAACCATCTGCAATCAATGAAAAATGAATATGTGCTGGACGCCATTCATTGATTCGGTTACGCCACGGATATGGGCCCGGTTTAATGGTACGGAAAATAAAGAATCCATTTTCATCGGTTAAGGTACGGCCACAACCACCAAAGTTCGGATCCATCGCACCAATAAATTTATCGTTTGGATGACGATAACGACCTGAGGCATTGGCTTGCCAAACTTCTAACAATGCATTTTTGACTGGACGACCAAATTGGTCACGAACATAACCATGGACAATAATACGTTCACCGACAGGTAAACCTTCTTTGGCAAAGTTCAAAATCAAATCATTGTCTTTCGCACCAAAAAGATTCGGTGAAAAATGCGGTGAGGTCACTTCAGTCAAGGTTTCGTTGATCGAAATCAATGCATTTTTTGGCGAGCGTAATACACTGGTTTTATAGCCGGGTGTATATGCTGGCGGATGATCATCGGTATTACGTTGCGGATATGCACCCAATGTATGACTTAACATGCTAGTCTCCTTAATCCTGTGGCTGTGTCGCAATGGGTTGCACTTCGATACCCAACTCTTTAAAAACCTCTTCTGCCATATGCATCGCCGCATTGGCTGCTGGCAAACCTGCATATAATGAACTATGCAAAATCAGTTCTTTGAGCTCATCCTTGGTCACACCATTGTTAAAACAAGCACGTAAATGCATTCTGAGTTCATCCTCTCGCCCCAATGCCAATAAAATGCCAATGGTCACTAAACTACGCGTATGACGAGGTAAGCCTTCACGAGACCATACTTCGCCCCATGCAAATCGACTGATAAAATTCTGGAAGTCTTGATTAAAATCATTTAGGTTCGCTAAAGAGCGGCCGACATGTTGTTCACCAAGTACTTCAGTACGGACTTTAAGTCCTTGTTGATAGCGTTGATCATCATTCATTGACGTTATTCCTCATCTAGAAAAATGAGCATTAGGTTGCATCGGTATGAGCAACCAAAGATTTAACAAAAATAGCGATGGCTGCTGCGGTTGCTGGAATCATGAGCAAACTGAGAATGGCGGTAAAAGACCAATCATTGCCCAATAAAACTGCCCCGATCCATGCACCAAATACAGCACCAAATCGCCCAATACCCGTCATCCAAGCGACACCTGTTGCACGGCATTGCGTTGAGTAAAAACGAGCACTTAAAGCAGGCATAGAAGATTGCGCACCATTGATGGCAATACCTGCACATAACACCAAAATCGCCAATACCGTTGGATTGCTTAGACTTTGTCCCACAGCAACCGCAAACAAACCTGCGATAAAATAAAAAGCTGAAATAATGCGATTTGGATTAAAACGATCCATCGCCCAACCAATAAATAAGGCACTCATCACACCACCGAACTGGAATAAACCACCGATAAATGCAGCTCGTTCCATGGTCGCGCCCGTTTCACGCATCAAGGTCGGTAACCAGCTGGTCAGCAAATAAATCACCACCAAGCCCATAAAATAGGTCGACCAAAGTAAGAGCGTGCCTTTGGCATATTGTTTTGAAAACAACATACCGAATACATTTTTCTTTTCTGCAACCGCAGATTGCTCTTCAGGGATATAAAAACTATCAGTCCCTTGTACTTTTTCAGGTGCAATATGGTTTAGGATTTTGCGAACTTTTTCTGTCGCCTGCCCTTTAACGATCAAGAAACGATAAGATTCTGGTAAGAAGAAAATCACCAACACCATGAGTATCAGGGGTGCAATTCCCCCCAATAAAAATAGACTGTGCCAACCAAAGGCAGGGATTAGCCAACTACTGATAAACCCACCAATTGCCATACCCAAGTTATAACCACAGAACATACAAGTAATCAGCAATGAGCGAATACGTTGTGGGCAATATTCGGAAAACAAGGTGGTCGCATTTGGCATCGCTGCGCCTAAACCAATACCTGTTAAAAAACGTAATACCACGAGACTATTTAAGTCTTGAGCATACGCAGATGCCAGTGTAAAACCACCAAAAATCAGCATTGAAATGGTCAAAACAATCTTGCGACCAAAGCGATCTGCTGTAGGACCTGAAACCAATGCACCGATGATCATTCCACCCAGTGCCGCACTCATGACAGGTCCAAGCTGAGAACGATCAATGCCCCAATCCTGAGCCAAAGCAGGTGCAATAAAGCCCATTGCAGCAGTATCGATTCCATCAACAAATACAATGAGAAAACAAATAATTGCAATCATCCACTGATACTTACTGACGGGTGCATCATTGATCAGCGCCTGCGCATCCATACTGTTTTTTGGGGCAGCAAATTCCTGTGCCATAATTGCCTCCTTGTAGGCGAATTCCTTTCAAACCCTTGCGGTTATATACTTTGAATAAACTTAGACAGTGCCTGATTGAACACTTGAGGTTGTTCAATATTGGATAAATGGGAAGCTGCCAAAGTTTCAAGCTGACTGTTTGGAACACATTGATGCATAAATTCTGCATCTTGAACTGTAGTGACGGGGTCATACTGCCCCGCAATAATCAATGTAGGGATCTGGATTTGATTTAATTGATCACGAACATCTGCATCGGCTAAAGCTTTACACGCATTGGCATAGCCTTGTGATGGTGTCACTGCTAAACTTTGAATGGTTTTTTGTGCCAATACATCATGGGCATAATCAAAATGCTCACTAAACCAACGGGTATGTGTTGTTTTCACGATTTCAGCCAAACCATGTTGCTCAACACTCTCTGCTCGACTATTCCACGCTTCAGCTGTTCCAATTTTTGCGGCTGAGTTTGCTACGGTAATACTATGGAAACGTTCAGCATGGTTGATTGCCAAAGCAAGCGCAGTCATTCCACCCATCGAAATACCACAGAAATGTGCTTTTCTTATGTTTAAAGCATCTAGGATATCCACTGCATCTTCGGCTAGGTTTTGCAAAGTCGTGTGGGCAATCACCTCACTCTCACCATGACCACGAGTGTCATAAGTAATAATTTGATAATGCTCTGCTAATACAGCAACCTGTGCTTGCCACATCCCATGATCAGTTCCCAAAGAGTTGGAAAACATAATCACTGGGGCATCTTTCAAACCCTGCACTTGCACAGCAAGTTGGTGTCCTTGACGGTTATTGATCATCATGATCTTTGATCCTCTTGTGCGGCTTGCAGTACTGCATCAATTTGAGCCTGAATATTGCCCAAGTATGATGTCGGGTTAAACAATGCTTGCAACGCCTGCTCATTGAAGTAGGTATTGACTTGATCCATCTCGGCTAATACCATTTTTAAATGTTTCTGTTCAGCCACCGCTTGTTGGCATGCTTGTTCAACCAAATGATGCGCATTTAAACGACCAATTTTTACTGCAAGTGCCATCATGACTGCTTCTGCCATGATTAAACCTTGAGTACACTCAAGATTACGCTGCATCGCGACTGCATTTACTTGCATATGTGCCAATACATCATGTGTGCGCTCTAAGGCACCTGCGCATAACTGAAAAATTTCAGGAATTGCCAACCATTCAGCATGCCAAGCCCCTAAAGCACGTTCATGCTCTTGCACCATACTTTGGTAAACACTCGCCATCAAAGCAGGAACACGATTGGCTGCTGCAAGGATTGAGGCTGCTGCAACAGGATTACGTTTATGAGGCATGGTGGATGAACCACCACGGCCTTTTGCAGTCGGTTCGAATACTTCGGCGATTTCTGTCTGCATCAGCAATGACCAATCTTTTGCCATTTTGCCGACATTACCAACAATCAAAGCTAAGGCGCTGGCGATCTCAACCATGCGATCTCGCTCACCATGCCATGTACATGTTGGTGCAGTTAAATTGAGTAAGTGTGCATAAGCTTCGACCACAACAGAACCTTGGTCTTGCAAAGAAGCCAATGAACCTACAGCACCTCCCAATTGGGCGGTTAAAACACGTTGTTGCATGCGCTTAAGACGTTCAATATCTCGCTGTAAAGCAGCCGCCCAACGTGCAAACTTATGTCCAAGCGTGATCGGTAAAGCCTGTTGTAACCATGTACGCCCAATCATGACTTGATCACGATATTGTTGTGCTTGTTTTAAGCAGACCTGATAAGTCTGTTGCAATTGTTGCTCAATCAAGATCAATGCATCTCGACACTGCAAAATGGTTGCTGTATCAATAATATCTTGACTGGTTGCACCCCAATGTACATAACGGGCGGCATCTTCATCTTGCTGTTTAACTAAGGCTGTAAATTGCTTCACAAAAGGAATCGCAACATTTCCAGCCAAACCAGCTGCAACAGCCAATGCATCGATATCCATCTGCATTAAAGCATCTTGCCCTACACGTTCAATAACCGTAGCCGCTGATTCTGGAATCACATTGACCTGCGCCTGCGCTTTTGCCAAAGCGACTTCGGCTTGAATCATATAACCCAATAAAGCTTGATCACTAAAGATCGCAGTGACATCAGGTTGATAAAATAAGCTGGCGTATAACTGGCTCATCACAGACCTCACTTTACTCGTTGAATAATCATAGCGATGCCTTGCCCCACACCGATGCACATTGAACACAAGGCATATTGTCCTTGGATCTGTTCAAGTTGGTTGAGGGCGGTTGTCACTAAGCGGGCACCTGATGCACCCAATGGATGCCCCAAAGCAATTGCACCGCCATTCGGATTGACCCGAGCATCATCATCTGCCAAGCCTAAATCACGAGTCACTGCCAAAGCTTGGGCAGCAAAGGCTTCATTCAGCTCAATCACATCCATCTGCGCTAAACTCAAATTTGCCTGTTTAAGTAATTTCTTGATCGCTGGTGCAGGTGCAAAACCCATGATTCGAGGTTCTATACCAACGGTTGTTGCTGCAATAATTTTGGCACGTGGTTTCAATTGATACTGTGCAACGGCTTGATCTGATGCGATCAGTAAAGCGGCTGCACCATCATTAATTCCTGAAGCATTGCCCGCAGTCACCGTACCTTCTGCTTTCACCACACCTTTTAATTTTTGCAAGGCTTGCAATGTGGTTGAAGCACGTGGATGCTCATCTTGATCCACCAACAAAGCATCACCTTTACGCTGAGGAATGGTCACAGCAACAATTTCTTGTTTAAAAAAGCCCTGTGCCTGTGCTGCTGCTGTTCGTTGCTGACTGTTCAATGCAAACTGATCTTGATCAGCACGGTTGATGTTGAATTGCTCAGCCACATTTTCAGCCGTTTGTGGCATGATTTCTACACCATAGATGTCTTTTAGCTTTGGATTGATAAAGCGCCAACCCATGGTGGTGTCTTCAATCTTTTGACTACGCCCAAAAGCACTGCCTGATTTTCCCATCACATAGGGTGCTCGACTCATGCTTTCCACACCACCTGCAATGATCAGATGGGCTTCATCGGCTTTAATTGCTCGTGCTGCCATCGCAATCGCATCGAGTGAAGAACCACATAAACGATTGACTGTAGTTGCAGGCACTTCAACAGGCAGCCCTGCCAATAATGCCGACATACGACCCACATTTCGGTTGTCTTCACCTGCCTGATTGGCACAGCCATAAATCACATCGTCAACTTGTTGCCAATCCACAGTCGGGTTGCGTTGCATCAAGGCTTGAATTGGCACTGCACCTAAATCATCCGCTCTTACAGGTGCAAGTCCACCAGCATAACGACCAAATGGAGTTCGAATAGCATCAATGATATAAGCATTTTTCATGTGTTTTTCCTTAAATAATCTCTCTTAAGAAGCAGTGCTTCTCACCCTTTTAAAGGGCGGTTAGGAGAAATTTATTATCCCTGTGTTGCATCAACCAATTCAGCACCCGTCATCGACTGCAATTCTTCAAAGCTGAGACCCGCTACTTTTTCAATCACTTTTAAACCGTCTGGAGTAACATCAATCACACACAGATCGGTATAGATACGATCAACACATTTTTTTCCAGTCACAGGATAGGTCAGCTCGGCCACAATTTTGGGTTCACCTTGTTTGGTGACATGGTCAGTGGTGATAAAGACTTTCTTGGCACCGACTGCCAAATCCATTGCACCACCTACCGCAGGGATCGCATCAGGTGCGCCTGTATGCCAGTTGGCAAGATCACCATTTTCAGCAATTTGGAATGCACCCAATACCGCAATATCCAAGTGTCCACCACGCATCATGGCAAAAGAATCGCCATGATGGAAAAAGCTTCCGCCTGTGAGCATGGTGACAAACTCTTTGTCTGCATTAATCAGTTCAGGGTCTTCTTCACCTTGGGCAGGTGGTGGACCAAACGCCAACAAACCATTTTCAGAATGTAGAAATACATCTTTATCTGAAGGGAGATATTTCGAGATTTTAGTCGGTAAACCAATACCCAAGTTGACATAAGCACCATCGGGAATGTCTTGTGCAACACGTTCTGCAATTTGGTCACGGCTTAGTTTTTGATAGCTCATGCTGCTTCTCCCTGTCCTGCATTAACAGCAACCACATGCTGTACAAAAATCCCGGGTGTAATGATATGTTCAGGGTCAAGCTGACCGAGTTCTACGATTTCAGAAACCTGTGCAATGGTCACATCCGCAGCCATCGCCATAATCGGTCCAAAGTTTCGTGCAGATTTGCGATATACCAGATTGCCCCAACGATCGCCTTGATGGGCTTTGATTAAGGCAAAGTCAGCTTTGATCGGATACTCAAGCACATAGTCTTTTCCGTCGATATGTCGGGTTTCTTTTCCATCGGCAAGCAATGTACCAAAACCTGTTGGTGTGAATACTGCACCTAAACCCATCCCTGCTGCTTGAATGCGGCATGCCAAGTTTCCTTGGGGAACAAGTTCGAGTTCTATCTTGCCTGCATGATAGAGTTCATCAAATACCCATGAATCAGACTGGCGAGGAAATGAACAGATGATCTTACGTACAGCCCCTGATTTGAGGAGTTTGGCCAGACCATAATCACCATTGCCTGCATTGTTGTTGACGATAACAAGGTCTTTAATCCCAAGCTCGATCAATCCATCAATCAGTTCTGCGGGTTGCCCTGCGGTACCAAAACCACCAATCATAATGGTTGAACCATCCTTGATTTTTGATAGGACTTCCACCATGGATAAAGAACTTTTATCAATCATAAGACTTAACCTTTGTCTATGTTTCCAAATTGCTATGCATAAATGAGTCAAAACATATTTATGCATAGCCATCTAAAACAGGTCGTGAGATAAAATCTGTTATCCCACGACCTTAGGCATAAAATATTTTTTAATTAAGCGCTTGCACGACGGCGATCTACTTCAGTCGTTGGTGCATCTACTTTTTCTTTTACTAATTCAACATTGAAGCTAATGTGTTTGAACGGCTTGTTTACACCACGACGAGCAAGTTCAGCTTCATCTGTGACATCTTTAGCAGTAGCAACCAAACCTTCACGCGTTGCAAATGCGAAGTCATCCCACAGGTATTTGTCACCTTCAATATTGAATTGAGTGGTGAGTTTGCGATAACCCGGCGCAGAAACAAAGTAGTGAACATGAGATGGACGGTTACCATGACGTCCCAATAGATTCAGAACAGCTTGTGTTGTACCTTCAGGTGGGCAGCCATAGCCTACAGGCATAGTGGTTTGCGCAACATACTGACCATTTGCATCGGTTAAAATACTACGACGTAAATTAAAATCAGACTGAGATTTATCAAAGAAAGAATAGTTGCCTAGACTATTGGCATGCCAAACTTCAACTTTGGCACCTTCAATAATGTTGCCATCTGCATCAGTGACTTTCCCCTCGATAAACAAGGTATCAACATGATCCGATTCAGAACCATCATCCATACGTGCAAAGCCGACAGATTCAGGCGCACCTGCAACATATAATGGACCTTCGATCGTGCGTGGTGTTCCGCCTGTAATACCAGCTTTCGCATCTGCTTCATCAGCACGTAGATCTAAATAGTATTCTAAGCCTAATCCTGCTGCTAACAGACCAAGCTCGTTGGCTTGACCAGCATCGGTAAAGTATTCTAAACCTTTCCAAAGTTCAGTTTGAGATATATCCAAGTCTTCAATAGCTTGGAATAAATCTCCGAGTAGACGAACCACAATTTGCTGAACACGTGGATTCACTTCACCTGTTGCAGTGTCTACATTCATTTGTTGAACTAATTTATCAATTTCTTGGCGGTTCATACTGATTCTCCTGAAGTATGAAAGGTGTTACGTGGCTTGCTTTGCTTACTTATGGTTGATTGGTTAAATATTTAAACCAACAGCTTTGCTTGCTCCATTGCTCACCACAGTCCTTGTTAATTACGGCGATTAAAAAAATAAATGATAAAAACAGTTTAACTGTCATCATCACGAACAGATGATGGGTGGCGATTTAAAGCCATCACTTCAATATTCATATAGGGATATAATGGAAGACCTTGTAAAATATTATGCAGTTCTTCATTGCTCTCAACATCAAAAATACTGATGTTTGAATACTGTCCAGTTATACGCCAGATATGACGCCACTTGCCTTGTCGTTGTAAATCTTGTGAATAGGCCTTTTCAACAGCTTTAATTTCATTGAATTTTTCAACAGGCAAATCCTTAGGGATAAGCACATCCATTCTGACTTGATAAAGCATGAGAACTCCTTAAATTATTTACGACGTAGCTTGTCAATTTTGTTTTCATCCAGTTCAATACCTAACCCTGAAGCTGTCGGAATTTTCAGCTCAAAATTTTCATATTGAAGTGGTGTTTTTAAAATTTGTTCTGTCAGCAGCAATGGACCAAATAGTTCAGTGCCATAAGCCAAGTTACTGAATGTTGAAAAAGCATGGGCAGAGGCGATTGTGCCTACAGGTCCTTCCAGCATCGTGCCACCATAGAGGTCAATTCCTGCTAAATTGGCTAATTTTCCAACTTCACATGCCTCGGTTAAACCACCTGACTGAGCGACTTTCACTGCAAAAACAGATGCAGCATTACGTTTAGCCAGTTCATAAGCACTTTGTGGTCCCATCAAAGACTCATCAGCCATAATCGCAATATCAAATTTTCGAGTTAGTCGTTGCATAGCATCAATATTTTGAATTGCACAAGGTTGTTCGATCAAATCAACTCCACCATCTTGGAGCATTTTGATGCCTTTGATTGCGGTTAATTCAGACCATGCTCGATTGACATCGACCCGAATTGAAATCTCTTGGCCCAATGCCTGTTTAATGGCCAAAACATGTTCGACATCTTGCTCTAAAGGTCGTGACCCAATTTTTAATTTGAAAATATTATGCCGTTTTGCTGCAATCATTTTCTTGGCTTCAGCAATATCTTTGTCGGTATCGCCAGAAGCCAAAACCCACAATACTGAAATACTGTCGCGTAAACGACCGCCTAATAATTCACTGACAGGAATTCCCAAACGTTGAGATTGGATGTCGAGTAAAGCAGTTTGAATGGCGCACTTGGCAAAACGGTTACCATTGATATTACGCTGAATCACTTGCATGGTTTGTGCAATATTCAATCCAGTCAAAGTCTTGAGCAAAGGCGCAAAATAAGTGTCAATATTGGTTTGAACACTTTCAGGGCTTTCTTCACCATAACCCAAACCACCAATCGTGGTTGCTTCACCCCAGCCAACCAAACCATCTTCAGTCGTGATTTTGATCAGCACCAAGGTTTGTGTTTGCATCGTCGCAACCGCCATCTTATGAGGGCGTATTGTCGGGATCTCGACTAACAGTGTTTCTATGGACTTATACATGCTGCGAATTTCTTAAGTATTAATCTATTTATATACCCTAAATTAATGTAATATCTTTAACTAGGCTGGATTTGGTATTTTTAGATACTTAAAAGGTATATTTGAAGCGAGATAGATAAAATGGAATTAAGACATCTTCGTTACTTTGTGACCGTGGTTGAAGAGCAAAGTATTACCAAAGCGGCTGAAAAATTATGTATCGCACAACCGCCCCTGAGCCGACAGATTCAAAACCTTGAACAAGAACTGGGTATTTTATTATTTGAACGTGGTTCGAGACCTGTCAGAACAACAGAAGCTGGACAGTTTTTTTATCAGCATGCGGTACAAATTTTAACCCATACAGCTCAAGCGGCATCTATGGCAAAACGGATTAGTGCAGTCAATAAAATTGTACGCATTGGTTATGTCAGTTCACTTTTATATGCACTATTACCCCAAATCATATACTTGTTTCGCCAGCATCATCCTGACATTGAAGTGGAATTAATTGAGTGCGGCACCAAAGACCAAATTGAAGCATTAAAGCAAGGGAAAATTGACTTAGGTTTTGGTCGCTTAAGGATTAGTGACCCAGCGATTAAACGTATTGTATTACGTGAAGAAAAGTTGAAATTGGCTGTACATAAAAATCATCGTCTTGCTGAATATATTGAACAAGGGCTTTATTTATCACAAATCACTCATGAAACGATCTTCTCTTATCCAGCGACACAGAAACCTAATTTCTCTACTTTAATTCAGTCGATTTTTACTGAACTGGGACTGGTACCTAAGGATATGGTTGAAGTGCGTGAAATTCATATGGCTCTAGGATTGGTATCATCAGGAGAGGGGATCTGTTTAATTCCTGAAAGTGCCAGCGATATTGGGATGAAAAATTTAGTTTATGTGCCTATTTTAGATTTAGAGGCCTATAGTCCGATTTCGCTATCAGTTCGAAATATGGATCAAAGTAGTTATGTGCCGAACATACTTGCTTGTGTGAGAGAGGTTTTTGAGCAAGAAAACATTAGCTTAAAAATGAATCTGTAAATCATCTCAATCGTGATAATCACAATGAATGAAGCGCTCTGATTCTCTGAAGTTTAGAATACATGTGCTTTGAACGCTTCAAGCCTAAATAAAATGGGATGTTGAATTTTAAAGCATTTATCAATGGTCTAAATTTTTTTCCATTGTTGATTTTCTTCGTCGAAATTAATCAAAAAAGATGTACCTGATTCATCTCCAACCAGATAAGAAGATGGATTGACCAAGAGAACTTTTAATAGCGTTCCTGCTTCAATCGTGATTGGGCGTAAATTGTCTTTTGTTAATGTCACGGGTTGAAGTAATTCAATGATTTCCATTTTTAAAATTAACCTGTTGTCTGACTAAAACTCTTTCATTTATGATGACATAAATGAAGTGGTGTAGGCTGAAATTTAAATTAAAAACTCATGCTGTAATGTATTTATATGTAATCTAAAGAATATTTATTCTGATTAAAGCTAGATTTAAAACTTGATAAAAAATCTAGCTGTTCAGATTTATAAACTAATGTTCGCGCCAAGAACTTTAACAAATTGAGCCAACCAAGCAGGATGTGCAGGCCATGCAGGCGCAGTCACCAAATGACCATCAGTCACGGCTTCAGTGACAGCAATATCCGCATATTGACCACCTGCCAATTTAACTTCAGCAGCACAAGCAGGGTAAGCAGAACATAGACGACCTTTTAATACATCAGCGGCAGCCAAAAGTTGTGCGCCATGACAGACAGCGGCAATCGGTTTCTTCACAGCATCGAATTCACGCACTATTTCAACAACACGTGCATTCATACGCAAATACTCAGGAGCACGACCACCCGGAATTACCAAGCCGATATAATTTTGCGTATCAACTTGGTCAAAATCATAGTTAATTGCAAAGTTATGACCACGTTTTTCACTATAGGTTTGTTCACCCTCAAAATCATGGATTGCCGTGGCTATGCTGTCACCATTTTTCTTATCTGGACAGACTGCATGGACGGTATAACCTAATCCTGTAAGGAATTGGAAAGGAACCATAGTTTCATAATCTTCAGCATAATCACCGACTAACATCAAAATTTGTTTAGACATTTTTTCACACTCTGTTCAAAAAATAGTTATGCTTTCAGGTAAAATAACATGCTCAGATTGCAGTTTTAAGTTGAATTTATACGGCTTTAGTCTTAATTTTATTGAGAAAGTTGTAATAAAAATAGATGCAAATTCCTTAGCCTGAAGCAATTTTTTAGCTTGAGTAAATAAGGATTGTAGCTCAATCCACAATAGGATGAAGTCACCGACTGATTTTAAAAAGTGATGAATATAGGATTAAAAAGGAAAATTATGAAACAGTATCTCTTGGGTCTAGGTTTAGTGCTGGTCGCAACAGCAAATCACGCTGCTGTACAACAAACAGTGTATCGGGGAATGGGGGAGGCATCTTCGCAATTTCCAAGCTTTAAGAAAATGTTCAAAGAGGGAGTGATCAATAAAAAGGCAGAAGTTTCAAGATATGATTACAATGATGTATATCGACTCAAGAAACCCTTAAATTTTATGGGGCAAACTTTCGTTTTGGTTTCAGATGAGTATATGTCTAAATATGTAGGGTGTTGTGTGAGTGAGGGCTGGGGAGCACTTGTCGCAAAAAATACAGATTTAAAACAATTAACTCAATTTGCAAAAGCCAATCAATGTTCATTGACTGAAATGGATCGAAGCAGTACAGACTACTATTATTACAAGCTGAAACAACTACCAAAAGCACAATATTATGAACTTTCTTGCCGTGAGCGAGATCTAGAAAACCAGCAGTAATTTGAGTTCAATTGATTCACCAAATCCCCTTTAAAGGGGATTTGAGTTTTGACAGCAATGTGTTTTATAAACGTTGCATTCTATAGACGTTGAACTTTCCAATATCGCTTTAAAACAGTTAAAGCCTAATGATTAAGCGACTATAAAATAAGCATACCTGTTCCCGCGTCAATCAACATTAACCAAACTGGATGAACATTTTTAAACACGCTAAGCACTACAATCAGGACAACAATTGCGATCAGTAAAATATTTTGTGCAGATGCCTGAGCAATAATCCATGCACTGACGAGCACTAACCCTACAGTAATGGGCTTTAATGCTTTTTCAAATCTTGCTCGTAATGGGTGACTTTTAAAATTATTCCAAAATTTCAGTGCATAGACTGTGATAATTGAAGAAGGTCCGAATTTGGCAAAAGATGTAACAAGCAATCCCATCGGGCCTGCAACATGCCAGCCGACTAAGGGCACAATCATCATATTGGGACCAGGCGCAGCCTGTGCCATTGCAAACATGGAACTGAATTGTTCAGCAGTCATCCACTGATGTACCACAACAACTTGATGCTGCATTTCTGGCAAGATGGCATTACCACCGCCAAATGCCAGTAGAGATAATTGAGTAAAAACCAAAGTGAGTGCAATTAGGACATACATTTTGTTTTACTCCTGAGGTAATCTGCGTTGTTTAAATGCTAAAACAGCCATATTCACAGTGACTAAAATTAACAGCGTCAATGCCAAAGGTAGTTTGATCAGCAACATGAAAATAATGGTCAGCACGATGGTGAAATAAGTCAGTTTGCTTTTCATGATCGGTTTTAACATTTTAAAACCAGTGGCAAACAGTAAACCCGCCGCTGCTGCCGCTAAACCTTGGATCATATGGCGAACTAAGACAATATCTTGGAAATTGACATACATTTGATACAGTGAAATCACAATCACTGTGGGTGCCAACATCAATCCGAATACCGCACTGATTGCACCTTTAACACCAGCAAAATCATAACCAATCGCAACAGCCATATTGACAATATTGCCGCCGGGTAGAATTTGGCAGACCCCAAGCAAGTCTGTAAATTTTTCAGCAGTTAGCTATTTTTGATCTTCAACAATTAAACGATGGGCTAGTGGGAGTACACCACCGAACCCCATTAAGCCAAGCTTCATAAAGCCTAAAAATAATGCTTTGCAATTGGGTGTTTCAATGGCTTGTTCCATTGGCATTGCTTCACTATTCATTTAGACCTCTTCAATTTGCTGTGCTGAGTGGATTGAATGAGATTATCTGCTTGTTGAGTTATAATTAAAAATGCTATTTTTGCTGTTATTCATACTTAAAAAGTATGATTGTGTGGAATTGTTTTCTACAACATGATGCATTATTCGCTTGATACATTTTTACATGGAGGGAGCCACATGATTGATATTCATAAACTCAATGCTTTTGTTGCAGTGGTTGAGGAAAGCAATATTTCTCGTGCAGCCGTACGTTTGAATATGCAACAACCGCCATTAACACGCATAATCAAAAGTCTAGAAGATGAATTAGATACTGAATTATTAAAGCGATTACCTCGTGGAGTTGAGGCTACTGAGGCGGGTAAAGCACTCTATCAAGAAGCAGTCACGATCCTTGCACATGCCCAAGCGATTCCTAAACGTGTGCAGAATATATCGAAAGGATTAGAAGGGCAGATCAATATCGGCTTCACTAATTCAGTCGGTTTACATTCATTTTTACCTGCATTGTTACGGAATTTCCGTGAAAATTTTCCTGCTGTATCCATTCATTTAGAAGAAGATGCCAGTAGTTCATTGATTGATTCAATTATTAATCAAAACAATGACATCGTATTTTTACGTAAACCTGCACCGATAAACTTGGGGTTAAAAAGCTTACATGTTTTGGATGAGCCATTGATTGTCGCTTTGCCGAGTAACCATCCTTTAGCTTTACAGGGGGATGTGATTCACCTGTTGGATTTAGAGCCCTATGACTTTGTACTATATCGTCGTTTGGCAGGTCAGGACTTATTTGACAATATTTTGGCATGTTGCTATCAGGCAGGTTTCAGTCCAAGAATTGTCCAAGAAGCACCGCGCTTAACCTCAAGTCTAAATTTGATCGCTGCGGGAATTGGTTTATCGATTGTTCCAGAAGCGATTCGAGATTTTTGGAATAAACAGATCGTTTATAAAGCATTGCAAGCAGATACCACTTGTATTGCACCTATTTATGCGGTGTATCAACAAGATGTTGAAAATGTACGTTTAAAACATATTTTAAATTTACTGGATTAATTAGATGATTTTTTGTATTTAAAACAGGGTGTTTTTAGAACAGATATTCGGAAATGCTATCTGACAATGATTCTATCGAGCATATCTATCGGTAAGCTAAGCGAAATTAAAAAATTAACGCAATCATTGCATTTTTGCTACACATAAAAGTTGAGCTCGGGATTAGTATTATCTTTTTAAATTCAAGCGTTAAAATTAAAATTGAGGATAGGCTTTTGAAACTCAAATTTGTAAAAAATGTTTTAGTATCAGCAATGATGTTGTCCTCTACAGTTTTATGGGCAGAAACAGTAGCGCCAGCAGTTCAAATGACGCCTACTGTAAAAGATCAGAAAAAATCGGGGATTGATCATCAATATTTTGATCAAACTGTAAAAGGCAGTGATGATTTTTATCAACATGTGAATGGTGGCTGGATCAAAAATACGACAATTCCAGCAGATAAATCTCGTTGGGGCACCTTTGATATTTTGCATGAAGAATCATTAAAACAATTGCACGATATCGTCGATGAATTGTCTAAACAACAGTTGGCTAATGGAAGCGCTGAACAAAAAGTTGCGACTTTATATGCCAATTTTATGGATGAAAAAAGCATAGAAACACTTGGGATTCAACCGATTCAAGCTGAAATAGCAAATGTTGATGCCCTCAAAAATAAAAAAGATATTGCACAATTAGCCGCACATTTTTCACGAATTGGTGTCACCAGCCCGTTTGATGTAGGCGTTGACCAAGACATGAAAAACTCCACACAAATGATCGCAATGATGGGGCAAAGTGGTTTAGGTTTACCTGATCGTGATTATTACTTAAAAAACGATGCAAAGTTTAAAAAGATACGTTCGCAATATTTAAGCTATATCGAAAAAACGCTGAAATTGGCGGGTGATACTCAAGCTGCACAACATGCTCAAGCCATTTTAAAATTAGAAACGCAGATCGCGAAAATACAGTGGAGTAATGTCCAAAATCGTGATGTAACCAAACTTTATAATATTTATAAAGTTGAAGACTTAGCCAAACTTAGTCCAAAAATTGATTGGAAAACCTATTTAGAAAAACAAGAGCTGGCGGATAAAATTAAAACCATACAAGTGATTCAACCGAGTTATTTTAAAGGTTTGAGCCCAATTGTTGACAATACCTCATTGGATGCTTGGAAAGCTTATTTCAAGTTCCATTTAGTTAGTGATTTTTCACCTTTACTCAGTAAAGCTTTTGTTGATAACAGTTTTGATTTCTATAGCAATCAACTCCGAGAAATCAAAGAACAAAAACCGCGTTGGAAGCGTGGTGTACAATTGGTTGAAGGTACTTTGGGTGAAAGCCTCGGACAGATCTATGTGAAAAAATATTTCTCTGCTGAGAAAAAGCAACGCATGGAATTACTGGTTCAAAACTTGATGAAAGCCTATTCACAAAGTATTGAACAATTGGATTGGATGAGTCCAGCAACCAAAGTCCAAGCACAGAAAAAGCTGTCTAGTTTTGCGGTGAAGATAGGTTATCCAAACAAATGGCGTGATTATTCAGCTTTAGAGATTAAAAACAATGATTTGATTGGAAACATACTTCGCTCACGTGAGTTTGAACATCAATATGCATTGAATAAATTGGGTAAACCTGTTGATCGTGATGAATGGGGAATGACACCACAAACAATCAATGCGTATTACAATGCTTCTTTAAATGAAATTGTTTTCCCTGCAGCTATTTTGCAACCTCCATTTTTTGATATGAATGCTGATGATGCAGTCAACTACGGTGCGATTGGCGCAATTATTGGCCATGAAATCAGTCATGGTTTTGATGACCAAGGTAGTCAGTTTGATGAGTTAGGCAATATGAAGAATTGGTGGACTGCCGAAGATCACCGAAAATTTAAAGAAAAAACCAATGCACTTGTTGCACAATACAATGCTTATGAACCGATCAAAGGCTACCATGTTAATGGTGAGTTAACTTTGGGTGAAAATATAGCAGATAATTCTGGCTTGGCGATCGCCTATAAAGCCTATCAATTGTCCTTAAATGGTCAGCCTGCACCAGTGTTAGATAACTTAACCGGTGAACAACGTTTTTATATCGGTTGGGCCCAAGCGTGGCGTTCAAAAATCACTGATGCTATGCAAGTGGAATTCATAAAAAGTGATCCACATTCGCCAGATAAAGTACGAGGCAATGCAACTCTGCTCAATCAAGCACCTTTCTATGACGCCTTTCATCTTAAACAGGGAGACAAAATGTACCTACCTGCCAATAAACGCGTCACCATTTGGTAATGCCTAAAAACCTGCCAAACCCGTTGATGGTTTGGCAGGTTTTCATTCTCATCTCTATTAATGGCTCATTCTTACCCTTTGAAAATGGCTGTTTAGGTTGAGCTTTTTTGACTTTAAATTAATTGATTATCCCTAATTCATTTTTTTGTGATTTTTTATCATTTTATTCAGATAAATAGTGAATAAATTCAATAGAATAAGTTTGTTATTTTAGAGTTATTCAGCTATTTTGTTAAAAAAATACAATTGAGAAATGTTAGGTGAATTTAAAAGCATTCTTGTGGTTTGCTGGGGCTGGTTGTGTACTTCAGGCTTGTACCAGTATCAATACTTCAACATCTGATACTTTTAAACAATATGCGTCTCCGCAAGAAATGATTGATAAGAAAAATATCAATGAAATTAATCGTTCATTTAAAGAATATGTTTATGATTGGGGGCCTAAACAGGGCAATCAATCGGTACAGTCGCTGACCCCAAAAAACTATTTAAATCATTATTGCACTGCCAAAGGTGGGCATCTTAGCCAAGTTCAAACCAGTGCGATGAATCTGGTCAAAGATATATGGGCAAAGAAATTATTGAATACCTATAGCAGTGTAAAACAGGGGATTGGTGCATATCACTGTTTCGAAAATAATGGTCAGCAATGGTATGTTTCAATTGAACCGCTATCTGAACAAAAGTTAGAGCAGAGTGAAACCCGTGTGGTTGTATTGCAGACAAAAATTTTATCTTTGGATGAATTAAAAAAATTGTATAGCACTAAAACCAATGCAACAATCGTCCAACAAGAAAAGAAAGCAAAAAGTCATCCTGCTAAAAGTACTGAAATAAAAGCCAATAATTCAAAAAATACACCTGTAAATATTGCCGTGAAAACTGCTCCTATAAAACCAATCGAGGAAAAGAAACCAGTTACACAGATTGTGGAGGAATTGAAAGAAAAACCGCAAACTGAAAAAGTAGTGATCACACCACAAGCACAGCAAATGCAATTATATAGCGCTGCACGCAAAGATTTAGGGCGTGGGCAAAATCAGATTAATGCCTGTAATAATGCTGAACGCGCCTATAATTATGGGCGTTTACATGGAACAAGTGGAATCAATGTCTATGCAGAGTCGGGTATTTTGGTGGCAAGATGTTTAACCAATGTACCGAGTTATAGTCAACGGCTTTCTAATCCGCAAGATCGAGCTAAACGGATTTTGCAGAATTTATCCACCAATCAAAATCATGCTGTTGCTAAACATATGTTAAAGCAAATGAAGTGATAATGACTTGGTTGTGGTAGCTCTATGGTATTGATTCAACCCCAAATTAGTCAAAGATTCTTGCAAGCAAATGAAATATTACTTTGATGATGAAATTGAAGATTGAGCGAATGATCAGTTGAAAAATAACCTCAACAATAAATTCTTTTATAAAGCTTCCCAGTTTTTTGAAGATGCGAAAAATCCATTTGAACATCGCACTGATTTTTTTAAAGATGTAATCAAATATCCTTATAAGAGGCTTATGTTTATGCGATAGCCAGCACTGTTGGAGTTTGCTTATGCTCACTCTTGGAGGATGCTCACAAAAAATCAGCATATATATAGCCAGATCGAGAAAATGAGACCTATACCTGACAGTGTGATATACAACATTGACATAAAGTTTTGTTTTTAATTTTCACATGAAGTTTGCAGTATATTCTAATCATATTCATGTCAATTTTTTTAAATATTGATCAATTTATAAAAAAAGACATTCAAAAGTATGTATCAAAAAGTATGTATCGAAAAATACTCAGAAACAAGCGAACCAAAGAATCAACAGACTGGAAACAACACATTTTCAATTTATTTGAATTTTAGTGTTGTGCCTGAAAATGAGAACTCGATCAAGTTACAGAGTCACAAAAGTGCTGATTCATCATTTATGTTAAAACTGGATCAGTCTTCAATTGGAAATTTTCCCATGTCACGCCCAGTCCTTTCCTTTATTTCAAATCAGTTCTCAAAACTTGGACGCACTGTGTTGATCGCTAGCACATTGATGGGAACTGCACAATTTGCTGTTGCAGGCCCCACAGTTGACCAACTTAGCGATTGTTTAGTCAAAGCGACAACTGCGACAGATAAGACCACTGTATTGCAATGGACTTTTGCCGCCTTATCAGCTCATCCTGACTTAAAAGCATTGAGCAATGTCAGTGATGCTCAAAGAACTCAACTTGATCAGAAATTCGCTCAGGTTTTACAACGTGTTATTGTTGAACAGTGTTCTGCACAAGCCAAAGCTGTTATTCAAACTGAAGGTTTACAAGCTATAGGTGATAGTTTTCAAGAGTTAGGGCGCAGTACAGGAGAAGATATTGTTAAAAATCCTGAGGTGAAGAAACAGTTACAGGGTGTGCTTCGCTATGTTGACTTAAACAAATTGGTGATGACATTTTTAACGCCAGATATCTGGAACAAGTTGGGTACGATTCGTCAATAAATCATCTTTCTAAGCATCTTTAGCAAAGTGTATTTTGTTATCTATATGAATTAAAAATTGTAATGCTACCCCTGACTCTTTCTTATTTATGATTAAGGCGGGTAGAGGGGTATCCACAAAAAATTAAACTTAAACTGATTTTATGCCCATAAATTATAGTTGCTTGAACCTTATTGAAAGATTAGTTTTTTAAACTATTTACATGCTATCTTGATGATTGAATTGCAAGAATGCGCTAGGTCAATTGAATGGATTTTGTAAAACTGTTTCTTTATAAACAATGGTCAGATCAACGCTTATTCAAGGCCATTGCACAGATCAATCAAGAAAAATATTTAGATGATTATAATTTTGCCAAGCAACAATTCAATCATATGATCATTATCGAAGAGTTATTTCGAGCTCGGCTAGAAAACAAAAAAGCGTTACATACACAGACCAATACTGAAGTTTTACCTGCATTTGATGAGTTACAACAACGGATTGAACATTCTCATGTATGGTGGATTAAGTTTGTAAAACAGATTGAATTGATACAACTTTCTAAGGTTATTCATTTTCAATTTATCGATAAAAAAACAGGCTCTCTTTCAATAGAAGAAATTCTGTTCCATATCATCAATCATGGTACATACCATCGGGGAAATATTGCTCATGCTTTGCATCATGCTCAAGTGACTCATCCAGCGGATACATATACAGTCTACATTCATCAACATGAACCTGAGCGTAGAGCTAGTTAGAGCGTTTCGTTTTTAAGATATTAAATTATAACTTTTAAGAATAGACCCAGCCCTATGGATAAGAAAGCAGTCAAGATTTTACTTAAAACCATGAAGCACTCACAGGATGAATGTTTAGAAAATTGGTTTTATTGGGACAGTTATATGAAGTTTATTACGGATGATGAATTTGAATACGCAAAAAGTCATTCAGTCATGTTTGAACCAGAGACAATAAGCCACAACGAGATTTGTAAAAGAATCAAAAAAGCAGTGGATCATATTGAAAAGCACGATGTTGTAAATGCATTTATCTATAGCCTCAGCACCCGACAATTAGAATATCGCTCCTTTTTATCAAGTTATTGCATTGGCAAAAGTTTAATTGAACATAATTTTGTAGCGAGCCCAGAGCCAAATTCAACAATCTGTGCCGTGTGCGGTCTACATCGATTTGAATTTGAAGATCCGATTGAATTTAATACGATGAATTATTTCAAATACAAACATGGGAGCTGTACAGAGAATTTGATTTCCGTTCTGTTCGATTTAGAGCAATTTCCTAGACTTTCTGTTGTTAAACCAAGTGAGGTAGATTTCAATATTCTCAATCAACTCAAATCAATTATTGAGCGTGCGCAACCCAACGACAGAATTGCGCAATTGAAGAAGAGTATTGCTCAAGCTGTTAAATCAAATGATGAAGAACGTTTGGGGCTTTTAGAAATTTTTGGTGTGATTGGAATTTTGCATGATGATGAACATTTTGGTTATGTAAACAAATATGTGACTTATCCTGAAAGGGTACATCGGCCGATTAGAAATGATGATGTGAATTACCCTACAAGATGGTGGCAAGGAAAGTTTGGCGTTGATCAAGAGAAATGGGATTATTGGTTTAAAGTAAATAATCAGTAGCGCTTCTCATCTCATAAACAGAGGAAGAACCTCCTTTATTAGATTAAGGTGATATGAAAGTACATTCTTCATTCAAGAGAGGATGCCTTCCCCTAAAAAATGATATTGAAAAGAAACAATATATTTAGATATCTACGAAAGATTTTAAAAGTTAAAGGTATATATTTTATGAACTATAAGATTACTCTTGAATGGTAGCATCCTGTTGATAGATATACAGTCTTTATTTATCAATATGAACTTGAAAGTAGAGCGGTTTAATAATTTATAAATAGCAGGTGATTTTTACTTTTTGATATTAGAAATAAGTTAGATATCGGGAAATCAATCATTGTCTAATTTGGTTAAAATTTAATTGTCAAAATTTAACCAATACGTATAATTAATTAAATGATACGTATGAGGTGAAATCTTATGCAAGCGAAATTGACCTTATCTATAAATAAAAAAGTGATTGAACGGGCGAAACTTTATGCTCAGGAACATGAGCAGAGTGTTTCGAGTTTGGTTGAAGCTTATTTAGATCGTATTTCAGCGCACACTGAAACTTCCAGTAATATTCAAGCACCTATTACCGGAAGTTTGACTGGGATGTTTGCTGACCAAGACCAAGGGCAGGATTATAAGACACTGCTTTCTGAAGCTCGTATGGAAAAACATAAATGAGCGAGCGGATATTTATTGATTCTGATGTGATTTTGGATGTGGCTTTAGCGCGTCAGCCTTTTGTTGAGGCAAGTCAAATTGTTTTAGCGCTGTGTGAGAAAGGGCAATTTACAGGGTGCATTTCTTCGAACAGTATTGCCAATATCTACTATATTTTGCGTAAGTTGGGAGGCGATGAAAAAGCTCGTCTTTTTATTCAACAACTTTTAAAATTTTTGGTCATCATCCCTGTTGATCATGTTGGGATTTCCCAAGCATTGGTGTCTAAGTTTTCTGATTTTGAAGATGCAATTCAATATTTTTCTGCGTTGAGTTTTGGCTGCCACAAAATCGTGACGAGAAATATTAAAGATTATAAATTTGCTGAAATAAGTGTTGTTTCACCGAGTTTTTTTGTGGAGTGATGGTACTTTGCTACAGGAAAAATTGAGAAAACAATAGATTTGAATATATGCCAATTTTTTAAAAGCTCAATATACCAAGCCTTTAAACAAAGAAAACCCGCTCTAAAGCGGGTTTTCTTTTAAAATTAAATCAACTTAGCCAATCAATTTTTTTTTTTAATGCTTTGGCTTAAAATAAGGTTGGCTTAATTTAATGAGCAGGCTTTACCCTGATACTCATAGCGATTTACCTCATAACTTTTACCATCCCAACGATACACCGCAAAACATAAACCTGGACCTCCATTTTCAATATCAGGCCAGCCATCTTTGCCTGTGGTTTTTAGAAATGTCGGTATACCCGCGTTTTCAAAAATAGTTTTCCATTTTCCATTTTTCTGTTGTGCAACAAGGTGGTATCCCACGCCTGTATTGCCATAACACATACTGCTGTAGTCTGAAATAACAGCATCATTTAGCCCATCTTTATTCAAATCCTGATATACAGTAATTTCACCTGTTTCGCATTTTCCTTCCCAACCATGTTTGTTTTTTGCAAAACCTGCTGCTTTAAAAATTAAATTTGAATCTTTAGAGGGAATATCATGCTTTGATTTGGCATAGCTCATAGAGATTAAAAAGATTGTGGTTACTAGTAAAATAAGTTGATTTTTCATGTTTTAAAGTTCTTTTACCATTACGTTATATAAACAAGATTTTTTAGTTGAATGAAAAGTGTAAATTAAAGATATGAAATTTAAAATATTTAATTTAGAGATGGCTCTATAGTTATTGTCTGGCATCTTATATTTGTTAATATCTACGTTAATTTTATTCGATTTATTTAAGATATGAAAAGTATAGTTATCGCGTTTTTTGTATTGAGCTTAGCTGGATGTAGTGCTGGTGTTGTCAATCAATCGAAAAAAATAGTTGGACACAAATTATATCAAGATTCAACTGAAAATTTAACCAGCCATCTCCGTATTCAACAAGGTGAAAACTTTAGCGTAAGGATGTATCCAAATGGATGTATGACCTCAATGCAACCTAAATTTTTGATGTCACCAGAAGTTGAAAATATCAATATCTTGGGTGGGCAAATCCGTTATAAAACTAAACTGTTAAATATGTCTTTTCCTCCTAGAGGCATTCAGTTTGCTGAGTTTAAGATCCCTTCAGAACGTTTTTTAGCGTTGAGTGCGTATAAGAGCTATCACACAGGTTCAGAAATGCGTGGTTGCAGTGTTAATGCTGTTTATAAGTTTGCGACAAATAAGAATTATGAGTTATTAGATAATTCTGGTGGTATAAAGTGCTCTTTGGAAATTAATGAAATCATGCCAAATGGTGACAGAGTTGAGTTAAAACCACTTCGATATTTGAATAATGTGAATGAATGGGCAGGGTGTGATGCTCAGCTTAAGGGGTTGTGAGAGTCTTGTTTTGATAATTTTGAAAAAATTATTTTAATCCCTAACCCTTGTGAAACAGCGCATCTTATCTCTTTAAACTAGAGAGACTATTCATGATGCAATTTAAACCATTATAAAATTCGCAATGACGCTCTCTCTCCCTACGGGAGAGGGTTGGGGGGAAGGTGCTTTCCCAAATCAAAAATTTAAAAGAAAACAATAGATTTGAATATATGCCAATTTTTTAAAAGCTCAATATACCAAGCCTTTAAACAAAGAAAACCCGCTATAAAGCGGGTTTTCTTTTAAAATTAAATCAACTTAACCAATCAATTTCTTCATCAACTCATTGACTTGAGCAGGGTTGGCTTTACCACGAGAAGCTTTCATCACTTGACCGACTAGACCGTTAAATGCTTTCTCTTTACCAGATTTATACTCTTCAACCATTTTTTCATTGGCAGCAAGTACTTCTTTGATAATAGCTTCAATTGCGCCTGTATCAGTTTCCTGTTTCAAGCCTTTTTCAGCAATAATGGCATCGGCAGTTTTGCCTTCTTCCCACATAAAACCAAAGACTTGCTTGGCAATCTTACCGCTAATCGTGTTGTCGACAATACGTGCGATCATACCGCCTAACTGTTCAGCAGAAACAGGAGAGTCAGCCAACTCTAAGCCAGCTTTGTTCAAAGCGCCTGAGAACTCACCCATCACCCAGTTTGCCGCAACTTTACCTTGAGCGGCGCCGCCAGAAGCTGTAACAACCGCTTCATAGAAGTCAGCTAATTCACGAGAAAGTGTTAATACATGAGCATCGTATTCAGTGACTGCAAAATCTGCGATAAAGCGTGCACGACGTGCTTTCGGTAACTCAGGAAGAGCAGCACGTGCCGCTTCGATTTGTTCATCCGCAATGATCACAGGCAACAAATCAGGGTCAGGGAAGTAACGATAGTCGTTGGCTTCTTCCTTAGAACGCATTGAACGTGTTTCCATTTTGTTCGGATCGAACAAACGCGTTTCCTGATCAATTGAACCACCTTCTTCCAAGATGTCCATTTGACGTTGGATTTCAACATTGATGGCTTGTTCGATAAAACGGAATGAGTTAAGGTTTTTTAACTCACAACGTGTACCGAACGGCTGTCCCGGACGACGTAATGACACGTTACAGTCAGCACGGAATGAACCTTCAGCCATGTTACCGTCAGAGATCCCTAACCAACGTACCAAAGTGTGAATGGATTTGATATAAGCAACAGCCTCTTCCACAGAGCGCATATCAGGTTCAGACACGATTTCAAGTAAAGGTGTACCAGCACGGTTTAAGTCGATGCCAGACATACCTTCGAATTGATCATGGATTGATTTACCTGCATCCTCTTCCAAATGTGCACGAGTTACGCCTATACGCTTCACTGTGCCATCTTCAAGCTGAATGTCGATATGGCCTAGCCCTACAATAGGATTGTCCATCTGGCTGATTTGGTAGCCTTTTGGAGAGTCAGGGTAAAAGTAGTTCTTACGTGCAAATACCGATGCTTGGTCGATATAGGCATCAATACCTAAACCAAAACGGATTGCAAGATCAACCACTGCTTGATTGAGTACTGGCAATACGCCCGGCATCGCCAAATCAACAAGGCTGGCTTGAGTATTTGGATCTTGACCAAATTCAGTCGAAGAACCTGAGAAAATTTTAGACTGAGTTGCAAGCTGAGTATGAATCTCAATCCCGATAACTACTTCCCATCCGTCAATCAACTTTGAAGGTGCTAATTTTTGAGCTTCAGTCATTATGCATTCTCCTCAGCAATTGCCGCACGTTTGGTATGCCAGTCCGTGTTTTGTTGATATTGATGAACAATCGACAACAGTTGTGATTCTGACCAGTAGTTACCAATGAGCTGTAAGCCTACAGGTAAGCTGTCTTTATCAAAACCGACAGGTGCATTAATGGCTGGTAAACCTGCCAAGTTCACAGCAAGTGTATAAATATCGCCTAAATACATTTCTGTTGGGCTGAGGTTTGCACCAATTTTATAGGCAGTGGTGGGTGCAGAGGGTGCAGCAATCACATCAACATTTTCAAATGCAGTTAAAAAATCTTGTTGAATTAGACGACGTACTTTTTGTGCTTTGACATAATAAGCATCGTAATAACCAGCAGAAAGTGCATAAGTTCCAATCAAGATACGACGTTGTACTTCAGCACCAAACGCTTCAGAGCGAGAGCGTTTGTATAGATCTAAAATATCTTTTGGATTTTCAAAACGATAGCCATAACGAACACCATCATAACGTGACAAGTTTGAAGATGCTTCAGCAGGTGCAATCAAATAATAGGTCGGTACATAAGCTTCAGTCATGTTGAGATCAATCTCAACCAAAATTGCCCCCATGCCTTCCAACGTTTTTAACGACTCTTCTACACGTTCTTTGACCTCAGCATCTAAACCTTGGACATTGAAGTATTGTTTTGGAATACCAATACGTAATCCTTTCAATGCTGTTGCATTTAAGTTTGCAACATAGTCATCCACTTCTTTGTTGACTGATGTTGAATCTTTTGCATCGTGACCTGCGATGGTGTTCATGAGAAAGGCACAGTCTTCAGCCGAACGTGCCATAGGGCCACCTTGATCCAGTGATGATGCGAATGCAATCATCCCGAAACGAGAAACACGGCCATAGGTTGGCTTTAAGCCAGTCAGACCACAGAAAGAGGCAGGTTGACGAATAGAACCCCCTGTGTCTGTACCTGTAGCAAAAGGTGCAAGATCAGCAGCAACCACAGCGGCAGAACCACCTGAAGAACCACCTGGAACATGTTCTAAGTTCCATGGGTTTTTCGTTGCACCATAAAATGAACTTTCAGAAGTAGAGCCCATGGCAAACTCGTCCATGTTCACTTTACCTAAAGTCACTAAACCAGCGGTTTTTGCTTTGGCTACAACGGTCGCATCATAAGGTGAAATAAAGTTATCCAACATTTTCGAACCCGCAGAAGTTTTAATTCCTTGAGTACAGAAAATATCTTTGTGTGCCAGTGGAACTCCAGCCAAAATACCCGCCGTGCCATTTTTTAATAAATTGTCAGCAGCATCTGCTTGAGCCAAAGCTTGTTCGGGAGTGACCGTTACATACGATTTGACACGATCATCAAGTTTCGCAATACGGTCTAAATAATGTTGAGTCAACTCACGAGATGAAAATTGGGCTGATTTTAAGCCTTCTGTCATTTCACGAATCGATAAACGGTGTAAATCAGTCATGAGTACAATTCTTTACGATTAATTTTTAAAAATAAGTTTAACTGATCAAATATTATTCAATCACTCTCGGAACAAGGTACAAACCATCCTGAGTTGCAGGAGCAATGGCTTGATATTCTTCACGATGGTTCGTTTCAGACACAACATCTGTACGAAGTGGTTGTGGATGATCAAATGGGCTCTTAAGGGGTTCAACACCATCGGTATTGATCGCTTTTAAGGTCTCCATCATCCCTAAGATTTTATTTAAACTTTGAGCATATTCAGCAGATTGCGTATCATTAAGCGACAATCGAGCAAGATTGGCGATCTGTGATACAGTTTGTGCATTTAATTCTGCAGAATGCTGAACATCTGAACTTGACATGATGTCTCACCTAATCAGTTTTAAAAAAATTCAAAATATCGTGCGTTATAATAAGCGATTGACTTGTTCAAATCATCACATTTAGTTAAAGTTGCCATCTTGCGTCCATATAAAGTTTAAACTGAGAACGACCCGTGATTCTAAAACGACTAATTGGCTTGTTTTCGCCAGATCTAGCCATTGATTTAGGTACTGCAAATACACTTATTTATGCACCAGGAAGGGGCATTATATTAAACGAACCGACAGTTGTGGCGATTCGTCACAGTGGTTCGCAGAAAATTGTTGCAGCTGTGGGTTTAGACGCTAAGCAAATGCTTGGTCGTACCCCAGCCAATATTTCTGCAATCCGTCCGATGAAGGATGGGGTTATTGCTGATTTCGAAGTCACTGAAACCATGTTAAATCAATTTATTGGTAAAGTGCACGAAAAACGTCTATTCCCGCCTGCGCCTCGAGTTGTCGTTTGTGTACCTTGTAAATCAACTTTGGTAGAGCGCCGTGCGATTCGTGAAGCGGTATTCAATGCAGGTGCGCGTGATGTGCGTTTGATTGAAGAGCCTATGGCTGCTGCGATTGGTGCTGGTATGCCTGTAGAGCAAGCATGCGGTTCTATGGTCGTAGATGTCGGTGGCGGTACAACTGAAATTGCAATCATTTCCTTACAAGGATGTGTATACGCAGATTCTTTACGTATCGGTGGTGACGTTTTTGATGAACAAATTATTAATTATGTACGTAAAGCACATGGTTGTGTAATTGGTGAAACGACTGCTGAAACCATCAAAAAAGAAGTCGGTATGGCTGTCGCAGACGGCACAACTTTAGAAATTGAAGTTCGTGGCCGTAATCTTGCTGAAGGTGTACCTCGTGCGATTACTGTGACTTCTGACGAAATTACGCAAGCAATTTCCGATCCGTTACAAAGCATTGTATCTGCAGTAAAATCTGCGCTTGAACAAACCCCACCAGAATTATCATCGGATATTGCTGAGCGTGGTATTGTTTTAACAGGTGGTGGTGCTTTGCTACGTAATCTTGATAAATTACTTGCACAAGAAACAGGCTTGCCTGTAGTTGTTGCTGAAGATCCTTTAACTTGTGTGACTCGTGGCGGTGGAAAAGTCTTAGAATTCTTTGACAATCCTAACCATGATATGCTTTTTGTAGGCTAAACTATACTCGATTAAGTTTAAGGATGAGGCGGTGCAACCGAATCTCTTTTCAAGACAACCGCCATCTTTTCGCTCGTTTATCATTGCGGTCATCACTTGTTTGGTAGTGCTGTTTTTTAACTGGCGCATGCCACAAGTGATTCAACCTGCAAGAGAGGTCTTGTATGCGGCATATAATCCAATTTATGCCCTGGCAAGCTATCCTGTGTTGTCGAAAGAATGGCTGAATCAACAAACAAAATCTGAAGCTCAGTTGCGTCGTGAAAATACTGCGATGAAAGCTGAATTGCTTCAGGCTCAAGTTCGTCTGCAAAAACTTTCTGAGCTTTCTGCTGAAAATACTCGTTTACGTGGTTTACTTGATACGCCATTGATTATTGATGGGCGTATGGAAATCGCAGAAGTGATTGGAACAGATGCCGATCCATTACGTCATATTATTATCATTAACCGTGGTGAAGCCAATCATCTAAAAGTGGGTCAAACTGTTTTAGATGATAAAGGGATCATGGGACAAATCATTAACGTTTATCCACACAGTAGCCGAGTGATGTTGCTTTCAGATAAGGAACATTCTTTATCTGTACGTCTTGAAAGCTCGGGTATGCGTGCTATCGTGACTGGTACAGGTGATTTAGGCCATTTGAAAATGGAATATGTTCCTACAAGTGCCAATATCAAAGTGGGTGACAAAGTTTATAGTTCAGGTTTGGGACAACATTTCCCAGCTGGATATTTGGTCGGATCAGTGTCTAAAGTGATGCGTCACAATACTGGGGAATTTGCAAAAATTGATGTTGTTCCAGCTGCGCAGTTGGCAGGTGGTCATCATGTTGTGGTTCTTTTCTCCGATTCTTTAGCGATGGAGCAGCCAAATGTTGATCGCTAAAAAATTACCCTCAGAAAAACAACGTAAAGATCCTTTATGGATTATTATCGTTTCAATCGTGATTGGTTCGATATTGATGGTGTATCCAATGTCCTATGCGATAGCGGGATGGCGGCCACTTTATATGTTTTTAATCATGCTGTTTTGGGTGCTGTGTCAGCCAACATGGTGTGGTATCTGGTTTGCATTTACCATTGGTCTTTTTACTGATCTTTTGTTAGATGCGCCTTTGGGTATGAATGCATTGAGTTATGTACTGATTGCATTTTTAACACGCTATTTTATTCGAGAAAGAAGTGTGCTGACATTTAGTAACCTATGGGTCATTAGTATGTTAGCGATTCTGGCTCATTTAACCTTTACCTTTATGGCACAGGTGATGGCTGGTACGCATTTTTCACTTACACGCCATTGGCAACCTTTGGTTTCAAGTATTTTTTGCTGGCCAATTCTTTATTATTTATTGAAAAGATGGCGCATTTAATTCTCGCTTCAAGTTCGCCAAGACGTAAAGAACTATTGTTACAAATGGGCTTGGATTTTGACATTCATAGCCCAGATATTGATGAATCTGTATTTGAACATGAGCAGATTGAGCAATATGTATTGCGTTTGGCGAAAACCAAAGCGCAAGCAGTTTTAGGTATATATCCGCAAGCCACTGTGGTTGCTGCAGATATCAGTCTGGTCTTTGCCGATCAAATTATTGGCAAACCAGAATCAAAGCAACATGCTTTTGAGATCTGGCAATTATTATCTGGACAAAAGCATGAAGTGCTGACAGGTGTTTGTGTTGCAAATATCCATCAATTATTGAGTGTTGTGGTGCGTACTGAAGTTGAGTTTCAGCCATTAAGTCTCAATGATATGGAAGCGTATTGGGCCACAGGTGAACCTTTAGGTAAAGCGGGTGCATATGCAATTCAAGGGATTGCAGCAAAGTATGTGACAAGTATACATGGCAGTTATAGCAATGTGGTTGGGCTGCCATTACACGAGACTATGCAGTTACTTGATCGTATAGATCAGCGCAGTTGAGGCACTAAATTAACTGCAGAAAAGAATTTTTATAATGTTTTGAGTTTGCTTATGTCTGACGAGTTACTGATTAACGTCACACCTATGGAATGTCGTGTGGCGCTAATTCAAAATGGTACGGTCAATGAACTGTTCGTTGAGCGTACTGTTAAACGTGGGTTAGTCGGTAATGTCTACAAGGGAAAAGTTGTGCGTGTCCTACCTGGAATGCAAGCTGCTTTTGTGGATATCGGCTTATCTCGTACCGCATTTTTACATATCAATGATATGATTTGGCCTCGTAATCAGCCGACCCCCAATGTCTTCGAATTATTACAACCCGGTCAGATCCTGACGGTACAAGTCATGAAAGACATGTTGGGTACCAAGGGTGCGCGACTCAGTACAGACCTTTCTATTCCCTCACGTTATTTGGTATTGATGCCATATGGTAGCCATATTGGCGTATCACAGCGGATTGAATCCGAGCAAGAACGAGATCGTTTACGCTCAATGATTGAAAGAATTCAGGAAGAGCACAAACTTCCTGGCTCAGTTATTGTTCGTACTGCGGCTGATGGTATAGATGAAGCATCAATCGCTCAAGATATGGCATATTTGGCGAAGCTGTGGGAATTTATTCAAAAGAAGCAAAAAATTATTGCTGTTCCATCGCTGATTTTCGAAGAACTTCCATTACCTCAACGTGTCATCCGTGATTTGGCAAATGAAGATACTGCCACGATCTATGTTGACTCTCGTGAAATACATGCCAAGTTACAAGAGTTTGTTGCAGAGTTTGTGCCGAGTATGGGAACCCGTTTGCAACATTATCCGGGAGAGCGCCCACTTTTTGATTTATATAATGTCGAAGAAGATATTCAAAAAGCACTGCAAACTCGGGTTGCGTTAAAGTCTGGTGGTTATTTGATGATTGACCAGACTGAAGCAATGACCACAATTGATGTCAATACAGGTTCTTATGTGGGTGGCCGTACGCTTGAAGATACGGTGTTTAAAACCAATATGGAAGCAACACAGGTTATTGCACGTCAGTTACGCTTACGTAATTTGGGTGGCATTATTATTATTGATTTCATTGATATGCAGGAAGCTGTGCATCGTGAAGAGGTCATGAATCAGTTTGATAAAATGCTGGAGCGTGATCATGCCAAGACTAAAATTACCCAAGTGTCTGAACTTGGTTTAGTGGAGATGACACGCAAACGTACACGAGAATCATTAGAGCATCTGCTTTGTGAATCATGTCCGACCTGTCAGGGGCGTGGATTTGTGAAAACAGCAGAGACAGTGTGTTACGAAATTTTTCGAGAAATCCTTAGATATACACGAGCTTATGAATCTAAGAGTGGCTTTACTGTTATCGGTCATCCATCGGTGATTGATCGGTTGTTAACCGCAGAAGCCCCAGCTGTCGCGGATTTAGAGCATTTCATTAATCGAGTGATTAAATTTCAAGTTGAAAATTTATACACGCAAGAGCAATACGATATCATTTTAAGTTGAAATTGTAACAGGATGTCGTTAAACAGTTGTTACATCTGAAATTTTACTTTTTGAGCTGATTTCACAATACTAGATTACAAAGGTAGCCAAAGACTCTCTCCCTACCAGTCTTAGCAAGTGAGGTCATAAAATGAGCGTAAGTGAACAATTAATAAGTCGCGGTATCAAACATGTATTAGAAAACCAACCGAAGAATACATGTGTAATGTTGGATGACGATGGTCAAGAAGTGAAAATTACCAAAGACATGGTTGTCAATGTCTGTCACCAACTTCTCAATAAGTGTCGTAATGTTAAAGATTAAGGGGCATCAATGAGCCCCTTAATTTTTTGTAGAATTAAATTTTCATGTATTGAATCTAAGAATAAATCTAAACTAAAAAGTAAGTAGAAAAGCCTAAGCAGGCTTTTCTACTGTATTTGATTCAACAATCAGATCTTGTCCATATACTTGCGTATCTTCGGTTTTTTCAACGGCTTTTGTTGCAGGCTTTTCCTTTACATTTTTTTGAGTAATCAGTTGTTCAAACTTTTGAATTTCATTCTCTAAATGCGTAAGCAGGTTTTGCAACTTTGGCAATGATTTACGGCAACCGGTTAAACCCACTTCCAATTTGTCTAAATAACTGGTCATGGTAATATTTAAAGCCTGACCATCCAGCACGATTGATGCAGGGTAGAGGGCATCCAGTTTAGCGCCATTCCAATACAAAGGTTCTCTTGGCCCTGGTACGTTAGAAATAATCACATTGAACGCCTGACGTTTAGGCATAAGCCCAGATGCAATGTTGATGCCCGCAGCGCCAAAAACAAATGCGCTATAGTTCAGAATTTGGTCTGAACTCATACGCTTAAAGCGATTCTTCGCATTTTGCACACTACGTCTAATGATGTCTAAACGTTCTAATGGATCTTCTTTATGTGTGCCTAAATTCGCTAAAATCATGGTGATACGATTACTCATATCTGAATCATCGTCACGAAGAGAAGCAGGCACCATCGCAATGAGCGGTTTCTTAGGAAGCGCATCTTGAGTAACTAAATAATCACGGATTGCGCCAGAGCAAACTGCGAGTACAACATCATTGATGGTTACGCCCAATGCTTTGGAAATATTTCTAAAACGATCTAGTTCAAAAGATTGTGCTACAAAACGACGAGAAGAGCTTACCCGTTGATTAAATAAACTACTTGGGGCTTGAAAACTTGAAACATAGTCAGGGTTTTTGCCCATTTCTTTAAAGACAGTTTGAAACAATTCCTGAGTAACTTTGGGTGCTGCTTCAACTTGGCCTTTTAATGCTGAAAATACTTTTTTGACTCGTCCTAGTTTGGTTTCTTTTAAGCGTTTGGCACGCTTACCTTCAACACACCAAGGTGGAACAATTGTTTTAGAATCAGCGTCTTTAGAGAATGATTTTTCTAAAAGGCGCATTCCTGCCACACCATCAATCATTGCATGATGAATCTTAAAATACATGGCAAAACGATTGCCTTCGATTCCTTCAATGATATGACAGGTCCAAAGCGGTTTTGCACGGTCAATCAGTGCGCTATGTTCTTGTGAAATATAAACCAATAATTCACGGATACGCCCAGGATGAGGTAAGGCGATATGACGGAAATGGTGGTCGATATCAAATTCTTCATCTTCGTCCCAAAATAAACCATTGAGACGATTGTTAAATGGAGGAACTGGAATAGACTTTGAATTGCGAATATCAGCGACAAGGTCTTGTATAAACGTCGATGGTGCATGTTCAGGTATTTGAAATAAGAACAATCCACCAACATGCATCGGTTGTTGTCGTTTTTCTAAATTTAAAAAAATGAAATCAATTGGGTGTAATGGGCGCATGGTCTTGGATTGCCTCACTGCAATTTCTACAACAACTCATTTATGAGTGTTAGATTGTTAGAATTATAGAACCGAGTAAATAGTATAAAACTTTTTCAGGGATAAAATCCAAGCATTTCGATGAATGTAAAGTTTACAAAAAGTCATTAAATTTAATGACTTTTTTTTACCATTATTTTTTTAAGTTACCCGCATGTAAACCGCATTCTTTATGCGTCGCTTCTTCCCACCACCAACGACCTTCACGTTCGTGCTGATTGGGTAATACAGGGCGTGTACACGGTTCACAACCAATTGAAATAAAACCTTTTTCATGTAAAGGGTTATAAGGAATTTCCATCATGCGGATATAGTTCCATACATCTGCACTGGACCAGTTTGCTAAAGGGTTATATTTAATTAACTGTTTTCCTTCGCCTGAAAAACCTGCATCAGCTTGAATCACCGGAATCTCTGTACGTGTTCCAGGACTTTGATCTTTACGTTGACCTGTAATCCAGCCATCTAAAGTTGCCAATTTTTTACGCAATGGTTGCACTTTTCGGATACCACAGCATTCTTTATGATCATCTTGATAGAAGCTGAATAAGCCTTTTTCATCTACCAATTGCTGAACAGCATTTGATTCAGGAAAGCATATTTCAATTTTAATACCATAGTGTTTACGAACAGTGTCAAGAAATTGATATGTTTCAGGATGCAAGCGTCCAGTATCCAAACTAAATACACGAAATGGCTTACCTAAATTATGTGCCATATCAATCAGAACAACATCTTCTGCACCTGAAAATGAAATTGCGATTTCACCTTCTTGAGAAAGTGCAAGCTCTAAAATTTCAGAAGGGAATTTGTCTGCATACTCTGTTGCTAAAGCGTCAACAAGATCAATAGTGGGGATGGCGGTCATATCTGCTCCTGGCAGTTAGCTTGAAGCTATGTTGTTCATCAACATTCTTAAAAGATATTTTAATTTAAGCATTTTAGCAAAAATTAAAGCAATTCAACTTTAAGTGAATGTTATCTTTGAGATGTCCGCATATTTTAAAGTAAATGAAATATTGTGCTTAGCAGATTAATTAAAATACTTATGAATAAAAAAAGATTTAATGTCTTGGTCGAGTTTGAGTGTGTATTGCATAACAGTTGCAATACTGTTTAGGTTTGAGGGACGAATATTTTCTTATCATGAATAGTTTTATTGATCAGTTGTGTATTTGAATATTTTAGGAAAAACTTTTTATTTTAAGCACGCTATCCAATGGTCAAATGATTCGAGATCATAAAAATTTCAGTACTCTTTTCGGAATTTGATGGGATAGCCCAGATTTTTTCATTTTATTGGCATAAATTAAATAATTCGCTCGCGCTTGGCTTTGGTTTTTTAATGCCAAATAAACATCTGCCAAATTTAGATAGGCGACGATTCTGTTTGGGTCAAGTTGAATGACTTTTTTTAACAGATTTAAGGACACTTTGTAGTAGCCCAAACGATACAAATAAAAAGCAGTGTCATTCAGCTCAACCACATCATCGATGGTATAGGATGAGAGTTGGCAATCTATTGTTGCGATTTGCTGTGCTATTTCAGATGAATTTTTTTTATCTATATTTTTAAAGATGTCAGATATGTCGTATTGAAAATATGTGACTAAACCTCGACCACCTGCAATATCATCGATCCAAACTGGTTTATTTTCATTCTTGTCCCACTTCCCACCACAAATATTTGAAAACATTTTGGGAATAGCATCAACAATCACTTTCTTTTTATCATTGATGATCAGACAGTAATTTTCATTGTTCTTGGTTATCGGCAAACTTGCAAAGCTGTATTTTTGCGTCTTATATAAATAATCCTCTGGGACTTTATCCACTGAGAGGCTCGATTTCGCCTGATCAAGTGCTAAAAAACTGCAATTTTTATAGTCCTGTAAATTGTAGTCTGCATGTGCTGTAAAACATGAACTGCTTAAAACAATGAATATTATTTTTTTCATGATGCTAATTGCCTTACTCATTTTTCTTTCTGTTATTCGACATTCACAATGTAGAGCCTTAGTTTCTGCTCTTGTAAGGATAGAAGCAAGTATATGAAGAGATGGTCTATAAACAATCTATGATATCGCTTGTAAGGTCAATGAAATTACTGATCACACAGTAGAGATTAAAGCAGGCTTCATCCATGTTACTGCAATATCAAAGTACTATTGTTGTCTTATAATCTATGACCATTCAAAATGAATTGAGTTTAAAAAACTTTCAGCATTTTTTTTAAACTTTAGTGCTATGATAAGGCCAAAATTTTTAACCGACATTTGGGAGAACCCATGGAAATCGTATGTCTTGATCTTGAGGGTGTATTGGTTCCAGAAATCTGGATCAATTTTGCAAAGAAAACAGGGATCAAAGAATTAGAAGCAACAACGCGTGATATTCCTGACTACGATGTGTTGATGACTCAGCGTTTAAACATCTTGAAGCAACATGGTTTAGGATTAAATGACATTCAAGCTGTGATTGCTGATATGGGACCATTTCCGGGTGCAAAAGAATTTGTTGAATGGATTCGTACACATTTCCAATTGATCATTCTTTCAGATACATTCTATGAGTTTGCTCATCCGTTGATGCAGCAATTGGGTTGGCCGACAATTTTCTGCCATAAATTAGAAACTGATGAAAACGGCATGATTACAGCATATAAGCTACGCCAGCCAGACCAAAAGCGCCAAGCTGTAAAAGCATTACATGGTTTAAATTACCGTGTGATTGCTGCAGGTGACTCTTATAATGATACGACAATGTTAGGTGAAGCAGACCATGGTTTCCTATTTGATGCGCCTGAAAATGTGATTCGTGAATCTCCTCAATTCCCACCAATTCACGGTTATGAAGCTTTAAAAGAGGCAATTCGCCAAGCATCAGTTCGTGATATTCCTGCTTAATTGTCGCTAGAATCAAAAGGCGCTCCATGCGCCTTTTATTTTAATGTATATTTACGATCAGAAAGTATTATGATGAAGAATATTGGTTGAATATTTTAAAAATAATATTTTAATAACAATGACTTAAATTTGAATTTTTGAACCTGTTAAATTGAAAATATAATGAATTTAGTAATATAGTGGAATATTGCAATAAGGTTGGAATTAAACGGTAACATATCAAAAAAGAAAAAAGTATGACTGTTACTGTTCGTATCAAGCCTCATCCGTCACAATCCCAAAATTTCACGACTATGCGAGATACAAAAGCATGGGCTTAAGAATTCGAATTAAAATTAAAAAATGAATCAAAGGTGAATTTGAGCATATTCTTTTTAAAATGTCTTAGAAGAATATCAAGACAATATATTAATAAATAAAAAAGGTGTTGTTCGATAAAAAACTAGGATCAAATAAGCCACAGATCAATTTGATCGCTGGGTGTATGACAATGGCAAGAAGATTCAAGGCTTAGTGAATTGCCGTAAAAGGAAACAGAGCTGTTTTAAAAGCCTGATAATTTCATCGGATTCTCTCATCACTGTATAAATTTTATTCTATATTTTAACTTCACAATGATAAGGATATAGAAATGAAAAAATTAACAATAGCAATATTAATAGGGTTGATGAGTGCGAGTGGGTGGAGTGCTTGTACTTATAGTTTGGATGTGACACAGGCTACTTTGGATGCAAATCAACCTGGATCTAAAGTTTTCCCAATAAGAAATAACCAAAAAAGTTCCTTTTTAATATCACCCACAAATGGACAAACACCTAAGTATGTTGCTGTAGATAATAATTCATTTACTCAGCAAAGTCTGGCTCTAATCAATCCACCAATAAATGGATTATTTGCTTATGAATTTAAAATTAAAATTCCTACATATAATCTACAGAGCGGAGAAGGTTTAACTTTTTTCCCAATTATGGGTACTGGTGTAAATGGAGGGAATAATACCCAAGGTATTGTCATGTCGTATCTAAATGATTCAACAATGAATGTATTTAGTTTAAATAATAGTAATGGTAGAAATGGAATAATTTTTTCACCTCAAACAACTGCTTCTGGATATCAAACACTCGGTATTTATGTTAACCAAGACTCAAAACAGGTAGGATATATTCTAAATGGAGTGAATCAAGGCTATGTATATAATTATTCTCAAATAGCTATAGGGTATAAATTTGGATATATAGCATCTTTAAATGGATTTAATTCATCATCTCCAAACATTGACAAGGAAATTTCAATCGAACTAATCACAGACGCCACAAAAATGACCCAAACTTATCCAACTGGAACAAAAGATATCTGTGGCAATACTATTTAAACCTTTTACTGGCAACTTTAATTGATACAAAAAAGCTCTCAGTTGAGGGCTTTTCCTAATAGTTAATAGTAAGTTAAAAAACTCTACTTCTAATGGTTTCTTGCTTTATTGGGCATACCACAATGCTGGCAATTTTTTCTAAATATAAGACTAATCCCATCAATATGACCATCTTGATTAAAGAAACTCTCTTTACACCAAGGGCAAACGTCTTTTGATAGAAAGAATAAGTTACCAAAAAGCATAATCATTAAGACAGTGATAATTAAAAAAAGAGTGATGAAGGAAATACTAAAATTGAAATAACCCAAGATTTGAAAAAGACATAGCAAAAGAATAGGAATGCCAAAAAACATACCCAAGATAAAGAATTTTCTCATTTTCAAAAGATATAGATATTCTTTAGACATTGAGCAACTCAAATTTTAAGGATTATTTAAATTTATCATAAAATTCAATATTGAATTCAAAAAATAAAAATATGAAGTGCAACATTAATATAATTAAATTATTTAAGTTATTGATTATAATTTAAAATAAAGGCGCTTAATGCGCCTTTATTTTGATTAAAATCAATGAATTTAATGAATGTGCTGTTTATTTTTAATTGCAGACACAAAAGCCAACGCAGCTAATAAAATAATCATAAGAATATAAATGTCAGCAGTAAAAGTGAGGCCTACATGACTAACAAAATATCCAGCAATGATGGCCGGTATGCTAAAAGCTAAATAACTTTCAACATAAAATGTTGCCATCAATCCCGCACGTTGTTCAGGTAAAGCCAATGGCATTACTGTTCGGATTGCACCCATAAAGCCGGTACCAAATCCAACGCCAGTAACCACAGAGCCAATAAATAACAAGGCAGTAAGCGAGAAGTGAATCCCAGATAAAATAATTGCTGCGCCTAACAGAATAGTCAGCGCACCTGTTATTAAGATATTGAACGTTTTGGCGCTGCGAAGGGCTAAAATTCCGATTGCACCTGAAATAGTTAAAGTAATAAACATCATGCCATTGAGCCATGCAGATTGAACTTTAAAAGCTTGGGCCAATAGCGATGGCATTAAGGATAAGAAAAAGCCACTCACCATCCACAAAGAAACATTAATTGGGCTGACAATCAAAAGTGCTTTACGTGCTTGTGGTGGCACAGTGAGTCGGGGTTTAAGTGATGCAAGTGCCCCAGAACGTTTTACCGCAGTTTCAGGACTGAAGTAGGCAATACACAAGGAACAGAAGAAAATAAAAATTAATATTTCAAAAATAACGCTCAACGCTTGTGTAGATATGGCTAATACAATACAGGTCATGAGCATGCCGATGGCCATACCGAGCATTGGAGAAATACTGTTGATTAATGAACCATGAGTTTTACTTAAATCCAATAGAGCTGCGCCAAAGGTTGAAGCAGCCAAAGCCGTTGCTATACCTTGTAAGGCTCGTGCAATAAATAACATTTCAATATTTGAGGCAAACAGAAAGAACCCCATTGATATGATTTCTAAAATAATAGCTGTAAAAATAACTGGTTTACGCCCAATATAATCTGACAATGAACCCATCACCAATAAAGTTGCGAGTAAAGCAAAGGCATAAGTCGCAAAAATTAAGGTCAGTAAAACGGGCGAAAAGTGAAATTGTTGTTGGTAAAGACGATATAACGGCGTAGGTGCACTTGAGGCCGCCAAAAATACCATTAAAGTAAAGGTATGCGTATATAGTGCAACAGGATGGCTAAATTTAAATGAAGTCATGTGATGATTGAGATTATTAGAATTACTCATCATTTAAAACACATAAAAAAGAAGAATAGATTCTGTTATACCTGATTTCACTTGAAAGGCAAGGCGTGCACAGGATTGTATTCTTAATAATTGACCATTTGATATATTTAATTTAATGAATATTATGGTTATTTTTATTTTAAATGAATTTAACTTTCACAGGGTAAGTTTTTATCAAAGGCATCCTTGCCTCAATCGAATTACAGTTTTTTGAGATTAAAGTGCGCCTCGAATCAACGGATAGGCATTATCGAGCAAGATTTTTTGTGCAACAGCATTGGGATGGATTAAGTCTTTTTGCATGAGATTTTTATTGCCTGCAATACCATTCATAAAGAATGGGTACAGTTGTACCTTGTACTGTTGGCTTAAAGTTTGGTAATTCTTTTCAAAAGCTTGGCTATATGCAGCACCATAGTTTGGTGGAATTTTCATGCCCAACAACACGACCTTAGCTTGGCTTTTTTGGCTTTGCTGAATTAATTGAGCAAGGTTTTTTTGAATCATTTGTGGTGGTTGCCCACGTAAACCATCATTGCCACCCAACTCGATCACAACCAGATCAGGTTTGTGAGTTTGTAGGAGTTTCGGTAAACGTGCTAAAGCACCACTGGTGGTTTCTCCACTGACACTGGCATTTACCAGTTGATGTTGTTTAGGAAATTGCTGATTTAAGCGTTGCTGGAGTAAAGCCACCCAGCCTTGTTGTAGGTTTAAACCATAACCAGCACTTAAGCTATCTCCTAAAATCATGATCGTTTTTGCAAAACTACTAACGGGCAACAGACAGATCATGCTAAAAAATAAACAATGAAGAGTGCTTTTCATCATTTTCAAATTTAACAACTTTTTGATTTGCATATTAAGGTACTTTACGATGTCTAAGGTTCAGGATGATTCAACTTCTCCCATCATGCCACAAGTGATAATTTCTGCACAGCAACTTACACAAAAGATAGAATTACCCCATCAAACGCTTACAATTTTTGAAAATTTAAATCTCAATATTTATGCTGGTGAGCAAGTAGCAATTACTGGTCGTTCTGGTTCGGGTAAGTCTACCTTATTGGGTATTCTTGCAACACTAGATCAGGCGAGTGCAGGTCAACTCAGTGTGTGTGGGGAGAGTATTGAGCATTTAAATGAAGAGCAACGGGCTTTAGTGCGACTTAAGTACATTGGTTTTGTTTTCCAGTCTTTTCAACTGTTGCCACATTTGTCTGCTTTAGAAAATGTCATGTTGCCTCTGCGTTTACAAGCTGATTTTAACTATGCAAAAGCAGAACAGAAAGCATTTGCATTGCTCGAAAAAGTTGGTTTAGCACGTCAAAGTCAACAAACACCTAAAGTATTATCTGGTGGGGAGCAACAACGTGTTGCGATCGCACGTGCGTTAATTTCAGATCCGAAAATTATTTTTGCTGATGAACCAACAGGTAACCTTGATGAGCACACTGCACATGAAATTGAGCAGTTATTATTTAGCTTAAATGAAGCATTAGGTACAACCTTAGTATTGGTGACACACAACCCTCAATTGGCTGCGCAATGTCAGCGTCATTATGAGTTAAAAGATGGTCAGTTGATTGAGCACTTACAACCACCCCAACACAGTGAGGTGGTTTAATGCTGAATCTTTTTAAACCCTTATTTAAGCAAAGTTTTGCCAGCTCAGGGATTTATTTACTGATCATTGCTTTGAGTCTAGCCATTAGTGCGACCACAGCTTTAAAGTTTAGTAACGATCAGGTCAAACAAGCAGTCACTTTACAAGCCGCAAAAATGCAAGCTGCTGATTTGGTGCTGAGTGATACAGATCCAATTGCACCACAGTGGTTAAAACAGGCTGATCAACTTCAACTAAAACAGTCGCATGTCACGATGTTTGGTTCTATGGCATCGACCCATGATCAATTTGTTACGGTCAATGTTAAAGCCATTGATCCATCCTTTCCTTTGCGTGGTGAGTTAAGAATCAGTCCACAACAACCCCCTTACAAAGTGGTGGAATTTGGCTGAGTAAACGAGCTCAAGAATTATTAAAGCTCAATATCGGTGATCAAGTTCAAATTGCAAATGGTCAATTTAAAGTGACAGGCATTATTGAACATGATTCTAACCAAGAGTTAGGTTTTTCTGCATTTTCACCGACAGTGATTATTGCTCAAGCTGATGTCGCAAAAACTGGAGCAATCCAGATCGGTAGTCGCATTGAGTATCGGTTGTTAATGGCAGGTGAGAAACAGTCAATTGAAGCTTATCAAGCATTCTTTAAAACTTTCAAAGGGCAAGAAAAAGAAAAATTTGCTCAACAATTTACACAGGATCAGCAGAAAAATTCTGCGACTTCAGAAACAGGGCAGGCAGCGTCTGAAACTCAGGTCATACATACTCAATCTGAGCCATCTCCTCAAGACTTGCAAAATGAAGATCAAGCTCTAGATGCCGAAAGCAATCTAAGACTACGAAATGCAGATGAAGGAAACTCACGTTTACTGAAACCGATAGAAAATCTTGATACTTTTTTACAATTGGCAAATATTCTGACGATTTTGCTCTGTGGCTTAGCGATTGCTTTAACCAGTCAACGTTATGTACAGCAGAATCAAGATCATATTGCCTTGATGCGTTGTATGGGAGCAACCAGACGACAGATTTTTCAAGCTTATTTAAGTTTGTTGGCTGTCGTGATTCTGATTGCGATCGTAATAGGGAGTTTGATGGGACTGGTTTTAGGTTATGCATTGCTACAACTCATGTTGCAAATGATTCCTAACCTAGAATTACAATTTTCAATTTGGCAGATTTTTCTAGGCCCATTGCCGATCGCTATTTTCACCAGTGCAATTGTGCTCATTGGGTTTATCTTGCCGAGTTTATGGCAATTGCTCAATACTCCTCCGATCCGTGTTATTCGCCAACAAGAGAAATCAGCAGGTTCTATATTATGGATGATGGGGACAGGCTTAATCAGTCTGATTATTTTTAGTTTGGTATTGACTGAAAATCTTACCCTTTCAGCAATAGTGATGGGTGCAGTCATTGTACTTACTGGGCTATTGTATGCGATGGTTTGGTCAGTTTTAAAGGCGCTGAAAGCGATGAAAAGCCGTTTCTCCGCCTATATTCGAACACCTTCACAAACTGCATTGCAAATCACAGCTTTGGCACTAGGTCTAAGTTTAATTACAGTATTGGCTGTATTGCGAACTGATTTATTGGAGCGTTGGCAGCAACAGTTGCCTGAAGGTACTCCAAATCAATTTATTTATGGTTTACCTCCGTTTGAACTTGAAGCATTTAAACAGCAGTTGGCTCAACATCAATGGAAAAGTACACCACTATATCCCAATGTTAGAGGGCGCTTACTGGCAAAAAATGGACAGGCTTTTCCTGAATCATTGGTGAAGAGTAATAACTCATTACGCCGTGAGTTAAATTTGACCCAAGCAGATCATTATCCACAAGACAATATCATTGTTGCTGGGCAATCCGAATTAACCGACGTTGGACAAGTTTCGGTTGAAGCGAAGTTGGCTGAGGAGTTGGGTATCAAGATAGGTGATCGTTTAATCTTTAGTTTACCAGAAGGAAACTTACAAGCTCAGGTGGTAAATTTACGTACTGTCCAATGGCAAAGCTTTAGTCCGAATTTCTTTTTTATTTTTACGCCAAAGACATTGGATGAAAATGCAGGAAGCTATTTAGGCAGTTTTTATGTCTCGCCTGAGGACAAAGGTAAAATGGTCAGTTTAATCCAGCAATTTTCTAATACAGTCTTTATAGATGTGTCTTTGATTTTTGATGAAATTAAACATCTGGTTTCAGTCTTGGTGAAAATTATTACTGTTTTGGCTGTCTTGGTCAGTTTGTCAGGTTTTCTTGTTTTGATTGCTTGTATCAACTTGTTGATGGATGAGCGTAAAAGAGAAGTCGCACTATTACGTTCATTCGGTAGCTCAAAACGACAGTTAAAAAACATGATGAGCATGGAAATAGGTTTTATTGGACTGTTGGCAGGGATTGTGTCGTGTTTCTTTGCTGAAGTGATTAGTGCGATTGCAGGTTATCGTATGGAGATGCCTTTACAATTTCACTGGGAAATTTGGTTTATTCTCCCTATTTCGATGGCGGTATTGTGTGCGGTGATTGGGCGATATCGTTTAAGCTATTTGTCAGAGATTCCACCACTACAAAGTTTAAGAGAACTGAATTAAACGGAGGTCTACGCTGACCATTCCAGTTTGTGGATATTGTGAAGTGATGGTAATAAAGAGGCTCACTTTTTGGTGAGCCTCTTAGAATAAGCTCTTAGAATAAAAAGTTAGGAGCTAAGGTATGGCATTGAATGCCTTATATCACTAAACAATAATTCATAGTATTGATTTTATGGGTAAAGATATTAGTTTTTTACCATATGAATTTTCAATTGGTTGACTCGACGATGCTGCTTTAAATTTGGCGACAGTTTAAATTTTGGCTATGCACTACTGATCAAAACTGAAATTGCTCTCGCATTTGTGATACTGCATCTTGCCAAAGTGGCGTAATCGGGCCAACCAAATGTTGGCAATATAGATATGCTGCATATGTAACAGCTACACCTAAAATCACAATGATCATATTTACTGCAATCGGTGCTTTCATACGTTGCGAAACATACCAAGCCAAAGCCATGGCAGCCCCCATCAACATCCCTCCAATATGTGCTGCATTGTTGATTCCAGAAGCAAAGAACCCGAATGCTAAGTTGATGGCAAGTACGGTTAACAGCGATCTTTTATCCAGAACAAATCTCTGGTTTGGGGTAGGCGGAAATAAGGAGAGTAGGGTTAATGCACCACCTAAGCCCATTACCGCTCCCGAAGCACCAGCAGAAACATGTGGAATCAGTTTTTGGTCGAAATGCTGTAAAAATTCATAGCTATTGCGAATATTCAAATATCCACTCAATAGGCTACCCATTAAGCCTGCCAATAAATAAAGCCCTAAGAAATAAAATTTTCCAAAGGTCTTTTCAGCAACATCACCAAATATATACAGTGCCCACATATTCATCATGAGATGCAAAATGCCAAAATGAAAAAACATACTGCTGAATAAACGATATGGTTCCTCTAAAAAGGTTAAAGGTGCATAATCAGCACCCCAACGCAAAGCATCCAAAGTGGTAGGGTCTGTAATATTGACACCTGACAAAACTTGGATGGCAAATACCCCCACATTGATCGCAATTAACAATATGGTGATTTTGCTGATTGCATTGGATGGGTTATACATAGATGGGTCTTGATAATTCGACATGCTATTTCTTAGCTTTTTATTGATAGATTCAGCTTAACATGAAATGTCAGCATTTTCGGAGTAAACAGCTGAGATGAAAGCTTTTATTGTTCGTGCTTTGTTAATCATAATCAGTATTTTGATTCTGATTCAGCTATGGATTTTCTCTAGTTTAGTGTATTGGCGTACCCATGATGTAGAAACCACGATGTTTATGCGCTGGACCTACTTTTCTGATTTCAAGCCTATTGAACATCAATGGCGCAATTATGATGATATTAGCGACAACATTAAGCATGCGATTGTTGCGGCTGAAGATGCCAAGTTTTTAGATCATCATGGTTTTGATTGGGATGGGATTGAAGATGCTTTGCAACGCAATTTAAAGAAAGACAAAGTTGTCGCTGGAGGTTCAACCATTTCGCAACAACTGGCTAAAAATTTATTTTTCTATAACCGCCGTTCAGTAATTCGTAAAGGTCAGGAAGCCATTGCAACGACGATGATGGAACGTATGTGGACCAAACAGCGGATTCTTGAAGTGTATATGAACTCAGTGGAGTTTGGCGATCATATCTATGGCGTAGAAGCTGCTTCACGTTATTATTTTGCCAAAAGTGCAAAAAGTTTAAATCGAGAACAAACAGCCTTTTTAGCGGTGATACTCACCAATCCAAAATATTATCAAGACCATCGCAATGATCCGAAATTACTTTATCGGAAAAAACTGGTATTAAAATATATGCGTTATACCCGTATTCCCGATTAGCGCACCCATGCTGTTTAAGAAATTAAATCGTAAGGCAAAGAAAAGCACAAAAAAAAGTGCTTTTTTTATTGCACGCAACTTTTTTTATGAAATTGTCATAAATTTGAAGCATACTAGAATAATGACATTTTCTTGATGCAGGTTTATTGCATGAATACCGCAGTGACTCCAACAACACCGACAGAATATTCTTATAATGAACGATATATCAATCGTGAACTTTCTATCTTAGATTTCCATTTGCGTGTTTTAGAGCAAGCTGTTGATCCTCTGCATCCGCTACTAGAACGTATGAACTTTTTGCTGATTTTTTCTCGCAACATGGACGAGTTTTTTGAGATTCGTGTCGCTGGAATGATGGAGCAATTAACGCTAGGGAATGAAAGCCGTTCACCTGATGGGCTTACACCTAAGCAAGTTCTAGATCAAATCTCTAAAACAGCCCATGAAGCAATTGAGCGTCAATACCGTATCTTAAATGAAGAGATTTTTCCGAAACTCCGTGAAGAAGATATTTGTTTCTTACGTCGTGGAGAACTCACACCTGCACAATCGGTATGGATTAAAAAATATTTTCAAGAACAAGTTGCGCCTGTATTGACGCCAATTAGTCTTGATCCTGCACACCCATTCCCACGTTTAGTAAATAAAAGCTTAAATTTTATTGTCACTTTAGAAGGTAAAGATGCTTTTGGTCGACAAATTGATTTAGCGGTTGTTCCTGCACCTCGTTCTTTACCTCGTGTGGTACGTTTACCTGATGAATTAACGGGTGGCAAAGAACACTTTGTGATGTTGTCTGCAATTATTCATGAGCATGTTTCTGATTTATTCCCCGGAATGACTGCAACAGGTTGCTACCAGTTCCGTGTAACACGTAATGCAGATTTAGCGCTGAATGAAGATGTTGAAGACTTGGCAAAAGCGTTAAAAGGTGAACTCAGTTCACGTCGCTTTGGTCGTGCAGTGCGTTTAGAAGTTACAGAAAATTGTCCAAAACATATTTATGAATACTTGTTGGATGAATTTGATTTAGAAGAAGAACAACTCTATAAAGTTGACGGGCCTGTAAATCTCGCACGTTTAGTATCAAATTTTAAACGTCCACATATGCGTTATGACTCGCATGTACCAGCAATCCCGAAAGTATTGAAAAAGTCTGAAAATATTTTTTCAGCGATGCAGAAGCAAGATATTCTTTTGCACCATCCCTTCGAATCTTTTGCACCTGTGATCAATTTGTTGCGTGAAGCGGCACGAGACCCTCAAGTTCTTGCGATTAAACAAACATTGTATCGTAGTGGTGCTGACTCTGAAATCGTACAGGTCTTAGCTGAAGCAGCCAGAAATGGTAAAGAAGTGACTGCGGTGATCGAACTGCGTGCTCGTTTTGATGAAGAATCAAATATTGCTGTTGCCAATGTGCTGCAAGAAGCAGGAGCCGTAGTGGTATATGGTATTGTGGGCTATAAGACACATGCCAAAATGATATTGGTGGTACGCCGTGAGAATAATAAGCTTGTTCGTTATGTTCATTTAGGAACAGGCAACTATCATGCGACCAATGCCCGCATATATACAGATTATGGCTTATTAACCACAGACAAAGAACTTTGTGAAGATGTACATCGTATTTTTCAAGAGTTGACGGGCATGGGGAAAATGGCGAAGTTGAAAAAACTTCTACATGCTCCGTTTACTCTACATGCACAGTTAATCGCTTATATTGATGATGAAATTGCCAATGCCAAAGCGGGTAAACCTGCTCAAATCATTGTTAAAGTGAATGCCTTAACAGAAGTTCAGTTAATCAATAAATTATATGAGACTTCACAAGCGGGTGTACAGGTAGATTTGATTATTCGTTCAATCTGCTGTTTACGCCCAGGGTTAGCAAATCTCTCTGAAAATATTCGTGTACGTTCAATTGTGGGACGCTTTTTGGAGCATACCCGTGTTTATTATTTCGGGAATGATGGTAATGCACGTATTTATTGTTCGAGTGCGGATTGGATGGATCGAAACCTATTTAATCGAGTCGAAGTTTGTTTCCCAATCGAAGATCCTGCACTGAAAAAACGTATTTATCAGCAAGGTTTGGTGAATTATCTTAAAGACAACACCCAAGCTTGGTTGTTACAAGGTGATGGGACATGGGTTCGTGCTCAACCAAAATCGGCTGAAACTCCACACAATGCACAAAAGACTTTGCTAGAGCATTTTAATAGCTAAGCTTTATATTCAATGATTTAAACCCGATTGGTTTCAATCGGGTTTTTTTCTTCAGGATATGGCTAGAGATAACCTGTCTAAAAAAAGATAGTTAGCTGAGATTTAAAGCTGTTAAAGCGGTTTAGCTCTGAGTTGAAAGAGTATCAAAGGAAATACAAACAAATAAATAATTGCAACGATTAACCAGATTGCGCCCGACCATTGAGTATGAAAGTGAAAATAAATACTTGAAAAGAATAAGGGAGCAATGACAGAAGCCAGACTTACGGTAGATGCAATCAAGCCTTGAAATTGTCCTTGTAGATCTGCGGAAACTTTTGCAGATGCTAACGCTTGTAAGGATGGTGTTCCAATACTGCCTAATGCAAAAATTGGCATGATGACAAAAATGATCCAGCTTTGTTGAGCAAATGCCATGATATTTAATGCGACAAAGATACAACCTAGGCCAATGAGTATAGTATTTCGTTCACCCCAATAATGGACAGCGTGCTGAGGCACAAAGGATTGAACCAGAACTTGGCATAATCCAAAAGCACCTAAAGAGAGTCCGACCCAAAAACTGTTCCAATGGAAGGTGTCATGACCCCAAAGTGCCCAGCAAACTCCATAAGCTTCACCACAGGCACTAAAAATAAAAAATATTAACAACAGGGGGAGTAGGCTTCGTTGAGTAAATACACATTTAAATATTTTAAATGGATTTAATCTGGCTCTGTTTGGGATGGTTGTATTCTGGGGACGAGGCTCAGTCAAAGCAAAAAGGGCAATTAAAAAATTCAATGCCGTCAACAATGCAGCGATTAGAAAGGGGAGTTTTAGTCCGTATTGTCCTAAGAGTCCACCGAGCACAGGGCCTATGATGAAGCCCAAACCGAACATAGCATTGAATCTACCAAAGTACTTGGCTCGATTTTCTGTTGATGAAATATCCACGATATAGGCCGATGCGACAGCCATATTGGCACTGGTCATTCCAGCAATGATTCTTCCGATGAATAACCAACGTAATTGCGAAGAGAAAGCCAATAATAGATAGCTGATCGTTGAGCCAGCTAAAGAAATTAACAGTACAGGTCTTCTTCCTATTTTATCGCTTAAACTGCCCAAAATTGGAGAGAAGATGAATTGCATCATTGCATAACAACTGATGAAAAAAACCATCAAAAGCGCTACGTTTTGTTGCTGGCTTAGCGTCTTAAGTAATGAGGGGAGTAAAGGGAATACAATTCCGATTCCAATCGAATCTAAAACAATCGTTGAAAAAAATAATAAATAAAGGTCGATTCATGGTGCGCGTCCTATCGAAAATTCAGGCACAGAAAAACTGTGGAAACCTGTTAACGATGCTTGAAATATCCAAGCCCTTCGGAACGCTGACCAATAGAGAGATTGGCTATGTGTCGCTTACAGCATTTTCAATGATTGAAAATAAAATCAAGTAAGTCGATTTTTCGCGATTTTTTTATCGTAACAATACATACAAAATTAGAATGCTAACTTTGTACTGAACAAATATTAGCATCTTTGTTTACTAAAAAACATCGTCTTTAAAATTTAGTTTAATCAGGTAAACATAGAATTTGATGATTCGAAGAATCATCTGGTTAAAATTAAGGATTAAAAAAGGAGTCATATTTGACTCCTTTTAGAATTTCGTAGATTAACGTAAATTGGTGGTGATCTTTTGAAGAATTTGCAACAAGACATCAAATTCACTTTGCAGTGGTGTGCTTTTACGTGTAACCAAAGCTAAAGTACGAGAAGGTGCATTTTCAATTGGTTTTACCACGATTTGATCATTGTTTTTCAACATATGAGCATGAATCGCAATCTCCGGCAGGAGGGTATAACCTAAGTTCGAACTCACCATTTCAACCAGCGTTGGTAAAGAACTCGCTTTTAAACGATGATCATTTTTACGTTCACCAATTGGGCAAACACTCAAAGTATGATCACGCAAGCAATGTCCTTCTTCAAGTAGCATGAGATGTGTCAGATCTAAATCATCTAAGCTTTTTGCATTCATGGCATTTTGATCTGCTTTATTGCAGACCAAGAATAAATCTTCTTTTGCAATTTCAGCAACTTTCAAACCACGTGTGTCAAAAGGCAATGCCAGCATGATCACATCTAAATTACCATGCTCAAGTTTTTCAACAATTTTTTCACTTTGAGCTTCATGTAAATGCAGTTGAATCTTTGGAAGTTGTTTATGAACCTCTTCCAAAAGTTGAGACAAAATAAAAGGTGCAATGGTGGGGATAATCCCTAAATGCAAATCCCCAGTTAAAGGCTCACTCATTTCACGGCTTAGACGCATTAAATCTTGTGCATCGGCGAGTAAAACTCGGGCTCGAGCAACAACTTGCTCACCTAAAGGAGTTAAACGTACGTTTTGGCGATCACGTTCTACGAGTACGCCACCCAATAAACGCTCTAACTCCATGATTCCACCTGATAATGTGGATTGAGTTACAAACGAACGGCGCGCTGCTTCAGTAAAGTGCAACGTCTCAGACAATGTCACTAAATATGACAACTGTCTTAGGGATGGTAATGCAGCCATAGTGTCCTAATGCTTATGATTTAAAATGATGTGCAAATAAGCCGCTAAGTTGAGGAACAAAATGCGGTGGGATATCATGCCCCATTCCTTCAATTAATTCAAATTTAGCGCCTGAAATTGCTTTCGCAACAGCCTTACCATGACTTGGAGGTAGCAAACGATCTTTAGAACCATGTATCACGAGCGTTGGCTTATTGATCTGTTTATCCAATTTAAGTAAGGAACCTGTACATAATATTGCTAAAAACTGTTGAAGTACACCCGCTGGATGATAACTACGACGATATAATTTACGTGCAGTCTGAATTGCTTCAACTTGATTGATATAACCTGGTGAACCAATCATTTGAAATACCTTCAATGAGTGATTCACTATACCTTCTTCATCACGAGATTCAGGCTTGCCTATTAGACTAAAGAGTTGCTTTGGAAAAGGCGGGGGCAAGAGCGGTTGGTTGTTGCTGGTAAACAAAAGTCCAACTTTCTCAATTTTTTCTGGATATTTTGCCGCTAAAATTTGAGAAATCATTCCACCCATTGAAGCGCCAAGAATATGTGGCTTATCAAGCCCTAAACGATCAATCAATAAGGCAACATCATCAGCCATATCAAATAAATTGTAGGGCGCACCATCATTCGGTAAGCCTAATGCAAAACGACCCATGAGTTTATACGAGTTTAAACGTGGACCTTTGTGGCGAATTTTTGACGATAAGCCAATATCTCGATTGTCAAAACGAATGACATGAAAGCCTTGATCAATCAGTGATTTACAAAAAAAGTCGGGCCAAAATAACATTTGCGCTCCCAAACCCATAATCAAAAGAATCGAAGGGTGTTCGGGATTTCCTCCTGTTTCGACATGGAGTTGAATACCATTGCCTAAATCGACTTTGGTTTCATTCATGAACGAGGCATACGGTGAAACTTGGAATTGAAGTGCGCTATTCATTGTTATTTTCCTAAGCAAGGATATTTTGATTAAAAAATATCCTTGCTATTAAACCCTTAAACTGATGCAGGAATCAAGTCTGGAACCAGTTTAGTTAAAGTAAGGCGTTGTTTACCTGCTGTTGCACCCAGCAATACAAAACCACGTAAAGTTCCTTCATTGTCAGTTGCTTTTGAAAGCATACCATCATCAAACTCTTCATTTTCCCAAGTCACTTCAACATCAATTGGAGCAGGAAGTACGGTTAAAGGCGCTGCAGGGGTTTTAACCGCGACAGGCATTGCAGGATAATGAACAGGTGTGGTTTGACCACTCAAAGTTTTGGCCAAGGCACGTGCTTGCTGCATGATTGGCATCACATAAGGCAACAGTGTTCCATTGACTTCGGCACAGTCACCAATCGCAAAAATATCAGCCTGATTGGTTTCTAGTAAAGTGTTGGTAATAACACCACGACTGGTATTGATTGCTGCTGTTTTTGCTAAAGCAATATTGGGTTGTAGACCAATTGCTGAAAGTACGACATCTGCAACCAAAGATTGACCACTTGCCAAGGAAACAATATAACCACGTTCAGTTTTAGAAACTTTGTCTACAGTTGTACCTAAAACAAAGTTGATACCTGATTGTTCAAGATTTTCTTTAAACGCTTGTGCAACATGCTGAGGTAGCAGGCGTCCCAAGGGTTGTGGTGCCAAATCAATAACAGTGACCTGATGCCCTGTATTTTGTAAATCATTGGCAAATTCACAACCAATTAATCCTGCACCCAAGATCACAACACGTTTATTGCCACAGTCACCTGTTGTGCAATGTTCAAGTGTTTCACGAAATGCACGATAGTCGATTAAAGAGTTCACCACATGAATATCGTCACTACCATCACCAGCAATAGCTAAGCGAATCGGATTTGCACCAACAGCAAGGATGAGTTTCGAGTAGGCTTGAGTTGAAGTCTGACCATCTTTTTCAAGGGTCAACTCATGCTTTTCTGCATCAATGTTTTTTACCCAAGTTTCTTTTTCGATACGCATATTTAATTGCGTACTCATTTTTTCAGCATCGCCTAAACCTATTTGCTCAGGTGCTTTTTTGCCAACTAAGGCATTCGACAATGTAGGTTTTGCATAATTTACCGCATCATCTGCGCAAATCATCACTAACTCTTGTTCAGTGTTTAACTTACGGAATTCTCTTGCCAGTGTATAACCTGCCATACCAGAACCGATGATGATGATTGGTTGCATATCTTTCTCCATACATGTCTAAAATAAGAGTGGGGGAATTGAATAATTTTTATGACGTAATATACGTAAAAAAGACCATGTAAACATGGTCTTTACGCGATATTTTAGATTTCTACCATTTCAAAGTCTGCTTTAGAAACACCGCAGTCTGGGCAAGTCCAGTCATCTGGGATATCTTCCCATTTGGTACCTGCTGCGATGCCATCTTGTGGCCAACCTTCTGCTTCGTCATAAATCCAACCACAAACGATGCATTGATATTTCTTCATCTGATTCTCCGATAACTGACAGGTAGATTGCTTTTCTGTCAGTAAAATTCCATCCGCTGCTTGACTCAAATAATATGCAAATAAAGTGTGTACATATTCCTCTAAATTTTTACGCAGTTCTGTGTCTAAAGTAAAGTAAATATCGGAGTTTATCTAACTAATCTAAAAGCTGAATGGCAGCTCAGGACAAAAGCGATGTTTATTAAGCCAACTCGCTTGGCAGTGTTTTTACCAAGACAAGCTCAATACTGTGCTATGTTTAAGATGAATAAATATAGATTTAGACTAAGGTCTAGCAGAATATATCTACAAAAAAATATTAAAATATAATCAGCCTAAACCATAGCCAATATTTATTATAAAAATGGCTTTAATAAAATCAATAACTTAATTTTTTTAAGGCTTTGGCGCTGTTAAGCTGACTGTCGCTTTGGCTTAAAAAACGTTAAAATTCACATATTAATTTTTTTTAAATCTCTCCCTTAATGAACATGTCTACTGCTTTGTGGTCAAGTATTCGTACTGTCCAAGATTTCCCAAAACCTGGTATTTGTTTTTATGATTTAACTCCACTGTTTATGAACAATATGGTTGAATTGACGGATGCACTCATTGCAAGTATTCCTGTTGAGCAACTGGCTGAAGTGGATAGTTTTGTTGCAGTTGAAGCCCGTGGTTTTGTTCTAGCAAGCTTATTGGCACAACGTACAGGAAAAGGCTTATTACTGGTTCGCAAAGCAGGAAAGTTACCGCCACCAGTTGTTGGAGTAGGCTATAGTTTAGAATATGGCTTAGATCGTTTGGAAATGTCTGCCAACATTGCGCCACAAAAAGTGATTATTGTCGATGATGTTTTGGCAACGGGTGGAACGCTTAAAGCGGTGAACCAATTGATGCACAAATGCAGACATACAGTTTTAGGGGCAAGTATTTTTCTTGACCTTCCTGATTTACATCAAGGCTTGGGTTTAAAGATCTGGTCTGTATTAGATGAACACTCAAAACCTGCTGAAAAAGCTGTCGCTTAATCTGTTTGAAAGGCCTTGTACAAACAAGGCTTTTCAATATATGTAGCCACAAGTTTGGACCTACCATAGAAATCAATAAATGAACGTCTGTTCCATATAGCTAATTAAGCGATTTAGATTTTCGGGTTGTGCCAGTCGATGATGCCCACCTTCAACCGTTTCGATTTGCATATATGGATTTAATTGTTCAAAAACCTGATACATATCTAAAACTTCATCACCCAATTCGATGTAGGCAATTTGAGGAATATCATGCTCAAGATCTGCTTCATCGATCTCAGGATAATCTTCACGAAAGTCTGGTTTTAAACTTGGATTGGCAACCACAGTCGGGATGCGATGTTTTTGAGACATTTTTAATGACCAGTAGCCCCCTAAACTATGTCCTACCAATAAATCAGGCTTAATTTTTTCAATGATATCGTGATAAAAATTTTCAACGGTTTGATAGTTTAAATTGCGATAATCAACATTGATGCAATATTTTTTAATTGCATTGATGGCATGGAACTTGGTTGATTCTTTAGATGAATCTAAGCCATGTAAAAATAAAATTTTAGAATTGCTATTGCTCATTGTTATCACTTGCATAGTGTCTTTATTTATCCAGACAGAAACAATAATTCATGGATTTAAAAAACTTTCCATTTCAACTATTTTTTCTCTGGAGAAAGTGTAATCAGCTATGTGCGTTTTATAACTTAGCTTTTGGTCTAAGAGGTCTGATTTTTTGTGATCTAAAAAATGCATTAAAATTTTAAAATATTGAAAAATATATAAAAAATTTATGGTTTTAAAATCTATATTAACAAAAAGTAATCATTTCTAATGGTGGTTATACTAAGCTATAGAAGAGATAATTAAAAAAGAGAATGGGATGATCACACTAAAATACGATATTAAAATCCGCGCAAACGCACAGAAGGTATGGAATATTCTTTGGGATACGCATACTTATTCCAAATGGACACAAGCTTTTTCTGAAACTTCACGCATGCAATCTGATTGGAAAGTTGGTGGAGAGACATTGTTCCAAGATGCAAGTGGTGATGGAATGATAGCCACCATTGTCGAGTTAGAGCAATTTAAGAAAGTCGTTTTTAAACATTTAGGAATATTAAGAAATGGCATTGCGGATACCACGAGTATAGAAACTCAAGAATGGAATGGTAGCTTTGAGCAATACGTTTTAGATGAACAGCAGGGCATCACAACATTATATGCTGAGGTGGAGACCTCAGAAGAATATCAGGAAATGATGGATCGTGGTTTTCAACAGGGTTTTGCTGTGGTCAAAGCATTGGCAGAGCAAGAACACTAGCACCTATTCGCAGTGCTATATAGTTTGAACATTTTATAGAAGCAATCTTATCTATCTAGGTATGACATTGAATAATGATGGGTTGTTCAATGGAAAACGATTTTAAAACGCCGGTAATATTGCGAGGATAAAAGCGAATTTTTTGACTAATGGCTCTATGATTGCTTTGATTTTATAATTAATTTTAGGGACATAATCAATATTACGGATTTGTCCCTCTGTATCTACAAGAAATTTAGCATTGAGTGCAATATTACCTTGTGAGTCAAATCGAAGTTTAGGTTTCGATGTGTCATTTAACGTATTACAAAAAGGTTCAAGCGCACTTTGTAATTGGGAAAAGTTAGGCTTGATTGCATACTGCACTGTCTGAGGAAATTTGATAAATAAGATGTATTTTCCATAATAATATGCTGTTCTCGCAATATTTTCTTCATCAAGATTGAGCATTTTATCCTTAAAGTTGTTGCTGACTTGAGGGAGTTGCGCCAAGGTTATTTTTCTTGCGATTTCCAAAGCTCGGTTATTGAGTATTTTTTGTGTCGGATGTGGATTGAGTAATTTAATGTGGTTCTGTTGAGACTGTTGATTTGGGCTGATTTCAAGTTGCCAAATATAATCTTGATTTGGAATATTGGTCGTCTCAATTTTTATCGGGAGATCTTTGCGGGTATTACTCATGACAATGATTTGTTCCGCAGCAGCTAGGCTTGAAAACAACAAAACATTGAAAAGAATGATACTTTGGGCGAATCCTTGCCAGTATTTATTCATGATTTTTAATTTTTACATGGTTCATCGAGTTATATTCATACGCATTATGTTGTAAATCTGCTATGCTATGCAACTTCCGTTTTTTAATATAATCGAGGCAGAGATGACGCAACAAAACGCTCAATCGACTTCTGAACAACCCATTTCCGAAAACGATTTAATTGCACAGCGTCATGCCAAGTTAAAGCAAATCCAAGATCACGCCAAGGAAACTGGTGTTAGCCCGTGGCCAAATACATTTAAGCGTGAGCATTACGCACAAGATTTACAAGATCAATTTGCAGATCAAACTAAAGAACAAATTGAAGCAGCCGAACAAGTTCACGTTTCTGTTGCTGGTCGTGTGATGCTGAACCGTGGATCATTTATTGTGATTCAAGACATGACAGGACGTATTCAACTTTATGTTCCACGTAAAGAACTTGCACCTGACGTTTTAGAAACAGTTAAAAGCTTAGACCTTGGCGACATTATCGCTGTTCAAGGCTATATTGGACGCTCTGGTAAAGGTGATTTATATGTTCATATTGAGCATTTTGAATTATTAACCAAGTCTTTGCGCCCACTTCCGGATAAGTTCCATGGTTTAACAGATACTGAAGTGAAGTATCGTAAACGTTATTTAGATTTGATTGTGAATGAAGAAACACGTAAAACTTTTGAAATTCGTGCAAAAGTTGTGTCTGGTATTCGCAATTACTTAATTAACGAACGTTTTATGGAAGTTGAAACTCCGATGATGCATGTGATTCCGGGTGGAGCGTCAGCACGCCCATTCGAAACACATCATAATGCATTGGATATGCCATTATTTTTACGTATCGCACCTGAACTTTATTTAAAACGTTTGGTTGTTGGTGGTTTCGAACGTGTTTTTGAGATCAACCGTAACTTCCGTAATGAAGGGGTTTCAACACGTCACAATCCTGAATTCACCATGATTGAATTCTATCAAGCTTATGCTGACTATAAAGATCTCATGGCTTTGACCGAAGGTATGCTTGAAAAATTGGCGATTGATATTTTAGGGTCAACTGATGTGCCTTATGGTGAAGAAGTTTATAGCTTCAAAGGGCCATATAAGAAAATCTCAATGTTCGATGCAATTTTAGAGCATAACCCAAGTTTTACTGCTGAAAATGTATCTGATCGTGAGTTCTTGGCAACATTTGTGCGTGAAGAGCTTAAAGAGCAAGTTAAACCTGGATTTGGTCTAGGTAAACTGCAAACAATTGTATTTGAAGAAACTGTAGAAACTCAATTACGTCAACCAACATTCATCACTGAATATCCTGCTGAAACTTCTCCTTTGGCACGTCGAAATGATGACAATCCACATATTACGGATCGTTTCGAGTTCTTTATTGGTGGTCGTGAGCTTGCAAATGGTTTTTCAGAGTTAAACGATCCAATTGATCAGGCTGAGCGTTTCCAAGCACAAGTTGCTGAAAAAGATGCGGGTGATGATGAAGCAATGCACTATGATGCGGACTTTATTGAAGCATTAGAATACGGTTTACCTCCAACAGCAGGTGAAGGTATTGGTATTGACCGTTTGGTGATGTTGTTTGCTAATGCAGCAAGTATCCGTGATGTGATTTTGTTCCCACATATGCGTCATAAAAACTAATTGTGTCTCGTCCTAAAATAGATTGACAGTATTTTATTTAGAGCCGAGTTAAGCAATTAGCTCGGTTCTTACTTTTTCAAACATTTGATTAGGTGTCATCATACCTAGACTCAAATGTGGTCTATAACAATTATAAATTTCTATTGATTCTGCAATCAGTTGGTCTAATTCCTTCATATTATTACAGCGT